>JAEHDK010000173.1 GCA_016880465.1 Micromonosporaceae bacterium | reverse complement strand
CGCTCCCGCGCGGGATGAGTGCGCTGATGCCGTGCAGCACCTCCCGCTTGCCGCGGACGACCACGAGGTCGCGGACCTCGATCGCGGTCTCCATGGACATCCCTTCCCAGGTAATTCAACGAGTGATAAACTCAACGCTAAGTGAAATCTACCGGCCCACGCAAGTCGCGAGGGGGCAGCGCAGCCGAGCGACCGCTGCGGGCTTTCCTCGACAGAGCCCAAACGCCCCCGGTGCGATGCCGTCCGGCCGGTCCGGGTCCGCCACCCGGCGCCGGGACGTCGCTGTCAACCGGCCCGCGGTGCGCCGCTGGTCGTGGCCAACCGGCGGGTCGTCGCGTGGACCGCGGCGGCGAGGGCAATCGCGCCGGCGAACACGATACTGGCCCCGAGCACGTCCTCCATCACGTCCGGGACGAACACCATCGTGCCGGCCAGGGCCAGCATCACGGTGCCGGCGACGAGCTTGAGCAGCCGGCCGTGCCGCTCCTGGAGCTTCGTCGCGCGCATGGTGGCAACGGCAACGCCGAATACGACGATCTCGTCGAGCAGGAACGGAACCATGTACACCAGGAAAAGCACCGCCGAACCGGCCAGGCCGACGTCGTGGCTGGCGAGCAGGCCGGTCCACAGCACCGGAAACCCAGCGGTGCAGGGGGTTTCCAGCAGGGACACGCCGACTGCCAGCAGGGTGGTGGCGCCCAGCGCCGGCAGCAGCGGATGCGATCCGGCGACGTCGCGCATGCGCCGGTACAGCCCGGGCTTGCTCCGCTCCGGGATGCTCGTTGACACACCGCGCCGGAACCAGAAGTAGTCCTTTATGGCAAGCAACCCGAACGCGCCGGCGACGACCCCGACGACGATCTGGATCGCGCCGAGATAGCCGATAACGGACAGCGCCGAGTAGATGCCGGCCATGAACACCGCGTACATCGCCGCGGTGACCAGCAGGAACGCCGATCCGATCGCCAGCACCCGGCGGCGGGAACCGGTACGGATCACCATGGCGAGCAGGATCGAGATCACCCACAGCGAACACGGGTTGATGCCGTCGACGAACCCGATGATCAGGGTGGACACGACCAGCGACCGGTCACCCAGGTCGACCCGGCCCACCAACGGCACGTCGACCGATGCTCCGGGTTGGCTAAGGCACACTTCGTCGGTGGTACAGGTGCCCTCGCCGGCCTGGCCGTACAGGCCTCTCGGCACCGGATCGCCGCGGGTGGCAGATTCGACGGTGCGCCGGATGTCGTCGCGGATCGGGTCGGTGAATCCGATCCACACTCGTTCCTGCACGATCGTCATCGGCACCGCCGACGCCTCGACACCGTGCCGCGCGGCGGCCTGTTCGAACAGTCGGCGGTTGCCGGTGTTCTGCCACACCTCGAACTGCTCCACCCGCAGGTCGCCGTACTGGCGCTGCAGGTCGGCCAGGAACCCGCGCTCGGCCTCGCACTTGGCGCAGCCGTCGCCCCAGAACAGCGTCAGCGTCACCGCCGGTGCGGCAGTGTCGGCCGCCGCAGGGGGCGGCACCGTGAGTACGCCGGCGAGAACCAGCACCCCGAAGGTCAGCGCCATCCAGCACCGACCGACCGCCGTCCGCATGGCCCGTCACCCCGCGGCGGCGGCGGCGCCGACAGCGCTCACGAGCCGTTGTCCGGTTGGCCGCTGCAGCAGCGTACCGGCCACGAAGACGGTCGGGGTCCCGGTGACGTTGTTCGGTTCCATGGTCGCGGTGACGTGCCCGACCCAAGGCACGTAGCGGCCCGCGCGCACGCACTGTACGAAGCCCGGATCGGTGATCCCGGCGGTGCCGGCCAGTCGGATCAGTTCCTCGTCAGTGGGTCCGGCGCCGCCCTCGGCAGGCTGGTTGTCGAACAGCAGCTTGGCGTAGTCGATCAGCTTGCCGGCATCGGCGGCGCAACCGGCGCCAGCCGCCGAACGGGTAGAGTACTCGTTGCTCGACAGCCGATCCAGGATGGCGACCGGCCGATAGACGAGTCGAATCTTCTGGTCGGCGAGCAGCTTGTCGACGTCGTCGCGGGCATCGCGTTCGAAGGCCCGGCAGGCCGGGCACAGGAAGTCCGAGTAGAGCTCCACGGTCACCGGACCGGTACCGATGACCAGCCCGACGCGATCCTCGCCGGCAGCCGCGGGGACCGGGTAGCCGCCCTCAGGCTGCCGGATCCGGCTGACCGCGTAGACGGCGAGCACAACGAGCAGGAGTACCGCCACGGCAGCCGAGCCGATCGTCCAGCTTCGGCGCCGCCGCAGCAGCCGCTCCCGCTCCCTAACGATCCGGTTCGCGCGCTTTCGCAGCGTGGCCTGCTTGCTCATCGGTACCTCCTGGGGGGATCGACGGCCTGCCCCACTCTCGCCCACGCCGGCGGCACACCGCCCGGCGCTTACGTCCCGTACCGACGGGACCTTTGCCACGTCGTCACGCGCCGTCGAAGGTCCCGGATCCAGCACCACACAGCGCAGTCCAGCCGGGCAGGCGGCGCCGGCGCGCCCTGATCAGGCGCCGGCCGTGCCCGTGGTCACCCGGACCGCGGCGCGCTCCAGCAGGGCGATGACCTCGTCGTCCGAGGTCGGGCTGAAGTCTTGGTAGTACTGGCCGATCGAGCGGAGCCCGGACGGCGTCAGAACGCAGACGACCTCGTCGGCGGCGCGCTCGAGTGCGGCGACGGTGTCCACCGCGCACACCGGGGTGGCCAGGACTATCCCGGCCGCGGCTGCGGTGGCGGCCGCCTGGCACGCGGCCCGGGCGGTGGCGCCGGTGGCGATGCCGTCATCGACGATGATCGCGATCCGGCCCGCCGGCGAGATCCGCGCGCGGCCGCCGCACAGGCGCTGCACCTGGCGGTTGAGTTGGGTACGGGCCGCGCGTTCGATCCCGTACAGCTCGTCCGGATCGATCTGGGCTGCGCGCACGACATCCTGGTTGAGCACCCTGGTTCCGTCCTCGCCGACAGCGCCGAGGGCAAGCTCAGCCTGGAACGGCACGCCCATCTTCCGCACCACGATGACGTCCAGTGGTGCGTCGAGGGCCCGGGCCACCTCGAAGGCGACCGGAACCCCGCCCCGTGGCAGGCCGAGCACGACCACGTCCTGGCCGCGCAGGTGACCCAGTCGTTGCGCCAGCCGGCGACCAGCTTCGGCCCGGTCGGTGAAGTTCATCCGCGTGCTGGTCATCTCGCCCTCTCCGAGCCGGTTCCCCCGCCTGTGTCCACCAACCACCATCGCGCCACGCCGGCGAGTCAAGTGAGGGCCGCAGGTCCCTACCGTGCGGGGTCGACCTGCCCGTGCGCCGGTGCGGCAGAACGCGAACAATGATGTTCGACCAGGAACGTCGTGGGCCGGTAGACATACGGCAACTACCCGGACAGGGTGGGGCGGACCGTGGGGCTTCCCCCGCGCCCATATGCGAGGTTCGACTCCTCGCCCGGCCCCTCCTGCGGCGGTGAGCCGAGCCGACACGCCATTGGCCTGCTCGGGCGCTGTACCGAGTCGAGCTGGCAAGGTAGCTCGCAGCGCCGGCCAGAGGGAGGCTCGCCATGGGCAGAACCGACGCGTGCGACGACGGGCACGACGCCGGAGACCTCCGCGACACCGATCCGGCCCCGCCGCGCCCCGCCGAGCCTGCCGGGCGCTCGGCCGGCGGGGCGTGGGGTCGGATCCCGCTCTGGGTACGGGTCGGCGGCCTCGGTAGTGGCTGCCTGCTGCTCATCGCCGGCGGGGGTTACGTGCTCGGGCTGATCGCCGTCCGGCTGGCGTCGCTGTCGATCGCCATGGCCGCGGCGGTGCTGATGGCCGCGCTGCTCGAACCGATCGTCACCGGACTTCAGCGGCTGCGCATACCGCGGGCGCTCGGCGCGCTGTTCGCTATCCTGCTGCTGATAGCCGCATTCCTGGCGCCGGCGGTCGTGCTGTGGAACCTCACCGCCAGCCAGTTCGGGGACCTCGGCGGCCGGCTCACCGAGGGCCTGCAGCGCACCAGGACCGTGATCACCGACGTACTGCCCGTCACCGATCGGCAGCTCGACCAGGTCGCCGACGACGTGCGGGCGCGGTTCGAGCGGTCCGGCTTCGACGTCCTGGCCGGCGCGGTCACGCTCGTCGAAGTGCTGGCCGCAGCGGTCGCCGCGTTGTTCGTCGCCTTCTTCTTCCTCAAGGACGGCCCGTCGATGTGGGCCTGGTTCCTCGGTCAGCTGCCCGAGCGGTCCCGCGCCCTGGTGAGCGAGTCAGGTGCCGCCGGCTGGGATGTGATTGGCCGGTACGTACGGGGCAGTCTGATCGTGGCGGCAATCGACGCCGTCGGCATCGGCGTCGCGCTCTCCATCATCGGTGTGCCCCTCGCGCTGCCCCTCGCGCTACTGGTTTTCGTCGGCGGTTTCGTGCCGTACGTCGGCTCCACCGTGAGCGGCAGCGTCGCCGTACTCGTGGCACTCGCCGCGAACGGGCCGATCGACGCGTTGCTCGCGCTGGGTGCAGTGATCGCCGTGCAGCAGATCGAGGGCAATTTCCTCGAACCCTTCATCGTCGGCCATCAGGTCCGGCTGCACCCGGTCGTCGTGGTGGTCGCCGTCTTCGCCGGCTCGCTGATGGCCGGGATAGCGGGTGCGGTCGTCGCCGTACCGCTGACCGCCGTGGTGTACCGCGTCTGGCAGGTGCTCCGCGCCCGGCTGGCCTGACCTGCGCCTGGCTGGGCCAAGGCGGACCCTCGACCCGCGACCCGACCGGTCGCGATCAGTACACCCAGACGGCGCCCCCGATCGGGAGCGCGTGGTTCGCCCACAGCCAGTCCATGGCCGCGTTGGTCACCCGGACACAGCCGTGGGAGGCGGGGTACGGCGGCACATTCGGGTAGCCGTGCACGGCCACGCCGCGGTAGAAGTACTTGGGCCGGTACAACACACCCAGCGGCCCAGCGTCGTACCCGTCGACCTGGCGGAATACGGCGAACCGGCCGGCCGGCGTGGTGCCCGGCACCGACCCGGTACTGGTGTCCATGACCCATTGCACGTGACCGTCGACCGCGACCAGTAGCAGCTGCCGGCGCAGGTCGACCTCGATGACCCGGCCGGTGCTGCTGCGCGCGGACAGGTGCGACAACCGGTCCAGCGCGGCCAGTGTGACCGGCCCGGCCACCCCGTCGCGGGCCAGGCCGGCCGCCTTCTGCACAGCGGTCACGGCGTGCTCGGTCGAGGTGCCGTAGCGGCCGTCCGGCGTGCCCAGCCAGAAGCCCAGCGCGGTCAGCCGCCGCTGTAACGCCAGGACCGCCGGTCCGCTGTCGCCCGGCCGCAGCGTGCCGGCCGCAGTGGTGGATGTGGTGGGCGCTGCGGCCGGCGTCGATGTCGGTGCCACAGCGGTCCGAGACGGTGTGGTGGCCGTCGCGGGCGGCGGCGATGACGCCGGCGGGGATGACGCCGGCGGGGAGGGCGCCGGCGGGGAGGGCGCGGCGTATGGTGCGCTCTGGCAACCGGCGGCAACGGCCAGCGCGACGAGGGCCGCCACTTGCCGGCCGTGCCGATCGGCACGCCGCCGGCGCGGGCCATTCGGCAACAGGGTCAGCACGCCGCACCACCTTTGTCCCACCCGGCCCGGGCCGCGGCCAGACTGGCCTGCGCGAGCCGTTCGCACAGCTACCCGGTCATCGGTCCGCCCCCTTCGAGCCTGCTCGCCGGGCGCATCGCGGGGGAGGGCACAACGTCACCGCGCCGCGGGGCGGTTGTCCGCCACGCGGTGCCCGGCTCGCCACAATCGAGGAGCCAGGCAGCGCACCGGCTGCCTGGCTCCGCTGGGGTGGTACGACCGCTACAACGCCAGAACGCGGTTGAGGAAGTCGTGGTAACGGCGCATTGCCGTGTCCATTGCCGCGGAGTCGGTGCCGGGATCGGCCTCGGCGGGCAGCGAGTCGGCGAGCCCCTGGACGGCCTTGGCCACCAGCTCATGTGCCCGCCGGACCGCGGTCGCCGGGTCGGCGATGAACAGCGCCTCCACGTCGTGCCAGTCCGCCCGGAAACCGTCCACGGCGGCCGGCGCCCAGACCGTGCTGGCCGGGGCATCGACCAATTCCACCACCGCAACAGCGACGGCCACCTCGTCCGGCCCGGGTTCCACGACGGAGACAGCGACGACCTCGGACCTGGCTGCAGCCTCGGTAAGCTCGGCCGCTGCCGCGGCGACCTCCGCGACCGCGGCCTCCGCCTCGGTGACGGCGGCTTGTGCGTCAGCGACGGCCGCCTCCGCCTCGGTGACGGCGTCCTGGGTGTCCACCGGGTCCGGGTCGGATCCGGCGTCCCCGGCCTCGTCGACCGCGGCGTCGGCGTCGGCTTCGGCCGTGTCGGTGTCGGCTTCGGCCGTGTCGGTGTCGGTGTCGGTGTCAGCGGCTTCGGCAGTGTCGGCCTCAGTCGCCGCCTCGGGTTCCGTGTCTCCGGTTGTCTCCATTGCCACGTCGGTCTCGACCGCGTCGGTCTCGACCGCGTCGGTCTCGACCGCGTCGGTCTCGCCCACGGCTGCCGCGCCGGCGGCCACGTCCGCCTCCGCCGCTGCCTCGGGCTCGGTGTCGGCGCCATCGTCTGTCTCGGCGTCGGTGTCAGCTTCGGCTTCCGGCTCCGCCTCGGTATCGGCGCCGTCGTCCTCGCTGGTGTCGGCCTGGGCCGCGTCGGTTGCCACCGCCGCGTCAGGCTCCTCGGCCTCGGCGCCCGGGTCTTCGGCCGCGTCGGCTGCTGCTGTTTCGAGCTCCGCCTCGATACCCGTGCCCTCGTCGGCAACTTCCGCTGCTGGCTCGGTTTCCGTGTCGGCCTCAGCGTCCGTGCCATCCGGCTCGGCCGTCGTTTCGGCTCCGGGCTCCGCCTCGGTGGCGGCCTCGGCTTCCGGCTCGGCTGCGGCTTCCGGCTCGGCTGCGGCTTCCGGCTCGGCTGCGGCTTCCGGCTCGGCCGCGGCCTCTGCCACGGCCTCTGCCACGGCCTCAGCGTCGGGCTCGGCCTCATCCGCCGTGTCGGCCGCCGCTTCGGGCTCCGGCTCGACACCGGGCTCGGCCTCGGTGTCAGCTACCGCGTCAGCGTGGGCCTCCGCGTCGGTGTCGGCGCCCTCGTCGTCGGCGGCTACCGCCGCGGCGTCCGGTGCGTCGACTTCGACGTGTGATTCAGCCTCCGGGCCGGAGCCTTGCTCCGACTCGGACTCAGCGGTGCCGGGCTCGGCTTCCGCGGCTGCCGCGTCGACCGGTGGTGCGTCGCCCGCGGCCGAAGCGCCGTTCGGCACAACGGCCGGGATCTCTCCGGTCGAGTCGTCGACGGCAGCCTCGTCGGCCTGCCCGACATCCTCGGTGGACGAGCGGGTCGTCGGTACGGCGATGCCTTCCGCCGCGATCGCCGCCGCGGCCTCCGCCTCGTCCGGCGGGTGCTCGGTGTTGATGGGTTGCATGGCTGGTCCTCCGTCCGCGTGGTTGGACGGCCCGGCGGGCTTGCCGGTACGCCCGAGGTGCGCCCGCCCCCCGGGAGCCCGTGACGCCACCCTCCCGATCGGCGCAGGATCGCGCCGGATCGGTACCCGACGACCCGCATCCGGAGACGGACCAGCCACGGATACGTCGGACCCGACGAAGAGGAGAAGTGAGCGCCTGCCCCAGAAAGCGGTGCGGCGCACAAGTAACGTACCGCTCCGGCTCACGTCGCACAGCCCCCTAGTTGGCTTTGCGCGGAATAAATCCCGGGCGGCGGGCGGCTACGTGCCGGAGATCCGTCCGACTGGATAGGTAAGAATCGTGCCTGTGGCAGAACCCCACCGCTCCGCGCTCGCCCCGGCCGTCGCCGCGCGCCTGCGCCGCGACGACGCGGGCCTCTTCGCGGCGATCGCGCGCCAGTACGACACCGGCGAAGTCCTCATGCTCGCCTGGATGGACGACGAGGCGCTGCATCGCACCTTGACCACCGGTCGGGCGACCTACTGGTCGCGCAGTCGCCGGGCGTACTGGGTGAAGGGCGAGACCTCGGGCCACCACCAGTACGTCAAGTCGGTCGCGCTCGACTGCGATGGCGATGCCGTCCTGCTGGACGTCGACCAGATCGGGCCGGCGTGCCACACCGGCAGCCGCAGTTGTTTCGGGGCCCCCGTGTCCGTCCCGGTCGACGGGGACGGAGGTAGACCGTGACCACCGGCGCCGTGCACCCGGACGAGGCGACGTTCCGCGAGCTGGCCCGCCGGCACCGCGTCGTACCGGTGACCCGCCGGTTGCTGGCCGACGGGGAGACGCCGGTCGGGGTGTACCGCAAGCTCGCCGGCGGTCCGGGCTCGTTCCTGCTCGAGTCGGCGGAGCAGGGCGGCGGCTCGGCCGGTACCGCGTGGTCCCGGTACTCATTCGTCGGCGTACGCAGTGTCGCGACCCTCATCGCCCGGGCCGGCCGGGGTGAGTGGCTCGGTGCGCCGCCGGCCGGCGTACCGACCGAGGGCGACCCGGTCGAGCTGCTCCGCGGCACCGTCGCCGCGCTCGGCTCCCGGCCGATCGACGCCGCCGACGACCTGCCCCCGCTCACCGGCGGCATGGTGGGCTTCCTCGCGTACGACCTGGTGCGGCGGTTCGAACGCCTGCCCGCCCTCGCGGCGGACGACCTCGGCGTGCCCGAGCTCGGCATGATGCTGGCCACGGACCTCGTCGTGCTCGACCACTACACGGGCTCGGCGGTCCTCGTCGCGAACGCCATTCCCGCCGAGCCGGACGACGATCCGGCCGCGGCGTACCACCAGGCCATCGGCCGGCTCGACGCGATGACGACGGCGCTGTCCCGGCCCAACCCGCCGATGGTGTCCACAGTGGAACACGGAGTGCCGGCCGCGCAGCCGGCGGAGTTCCGCAGCCGCACCCCGGACGGCTGCTATCCGAAGGCCGTGGCGTACGCGAAGGATGCCATTCGCGCGGGCGAATGCTTCCAGGTCGTCGTCTCGCAGCGGTTCGAGCGCGCCACGGCCGCCGATCCGCTCGACGTGTACCGCGTGCTGCGTACGACGAACCCGAGCCCGTACATGTACCTGCTGCGGTTCGACGGCTTCGACATCGTCGGGTCGTCGCCCGAGGCGCACCTGAGGGTGACGGCCTACCCGGACGGGGCTCGGCGCGCGCTGCTGCGGCCGATCGCGGGTACCCGGCCCCGCGGTGCCTCGCCGGCCCAGGATGCCAACCTCGCCGCCGAGCTGCTCGCCGACCCGAAGGAGCGGGCCGAACACGTGATGCTCGTCGACCTCGGCCGCAACGACCTCGGCCGGGTCTGCCGGCCGGGCACCGTGGAAGTGCCGGAGTTCATGGCCATCGAGCGGTACAGCCACGTCATGCACATCGTCTCGACGGTGGTGGGCGAGCTGGCCGCGGACCGGACCGCGTTCGACGCGCTCGCCGCGACCTTCCCCGCCGGCACACTGTCCGGGGCGCCCAAGGTACGCGCCATGGAGATCATCGACGAGCTGGAACCGACCCGCCGCGGGTTGTACGGCGGCACGGTCGGGTACCTCGGCTTCGGCGGCGACCTGGACATGGCGATCGCGATCCGCACCGCGCTGCTCCGCGACGGCGTGGCGTACGTGCAGGCCGGTGCGGGCATCGTCGCCGACTCCGACCCGGCGGCGGAGGAGCAGGAGACGCGGGCCAAGGCGGCCGCGGTCCTCGCCGCGATCGCCGCGGCCGAAACGCTGCGGCCGGCCCGATGAGTGTAGGCGTGAGGCAACGGCCTCAACCACGACGGCGGGCGAGCGCCGAGCGCCGAAGCGACGGTTGGCGATGACCGATCGGCGGGGGCTGTGGCTCGCGGTGCTCGGCTGCCTCGCCGGGGCCACGCTCGCATTGTTCGCCGCGACCCGGCAGTGGACGGTCGAGGTGACCGCGCGCCCGGCGCCGCTGCCCGCTCTCCGTACCGTCCGCACCGGAGGCTCGCTCCTACCGTGGCTGCCGCCGATCGCCGTCGTCGCGTTGGCCGGGGCCGGCGCGCTGCTCGCCACCCGGCGGGCCGGCCGGGTCGCGGTGGGGGTGCTGATCGGCGTGGCCGGGCTCGCAATCGTGGTGGGCGGCTGCTACGGCCTGACCACCGCGCCAGGCGGCTGGCCCGCGCTATGCCTCGCGGGTGGCGCGCTGGTCGCCGCCGCGGGCGCGGTCACCGTCCTACGCGGCAAGGGCTGGCCCAGCCTGGGTACGCGGTACGAGCGCACCCATCGCCCGGAGGCGACCGAGTCGGCGAACCTGTGGGACGCGCTCGACCGCGGCGAGGATCCGACGGCCGACCGCTGATCACCGGTACCGCCGGATGGGACTATGGGCAAGTGACCCGCTTGTACGACGCCGCCGAGGCGTACGAGATCGCGTTCAGCTACCGCGACGTCGCCGGCGAGGCCGACTCGCTCGAACGGTGGTACGGCGGCCGGCCCTGCTCGGTCCTCGAACTCGCGGCCGGCCCGGCCGACCATGCCGTCGAGTTCGCCCGGCGCGGCGTACGGGCCGCCGCGCTCGACCTGTCGCCGGCCATGTGCGAGCGGGCGCGGGGGAACGCCGCGCGGGCCGGCGTACCGCTGCAGGTGTTCCCGGCCGACATGACGGACTTCACCCTCGGCGAACGGTTCGACCTCGCCATCTGCATGATCGATTCGATCGCGCACGTGCCGACCCTCGACGCCCTCGTGGCGCACCTGCGCGCGGTACGCGCGCACCTCAACCCGGCCGGCTGCTACATCGTGGAGACCAGCCACCCGGCCGAGTACCTCACCGCCGCCAAGCGCGTCGAGACCGAGTGGGAGCAGGAGCGCGACGGCCGGCGGGCGTACTTCCGCTGGGGTAACCCGGACGACCGCATCGACCCGATCACCCAGATCACCGACTACCGGGTGACGATCGCGCTCGACGGCGTACTGGTCGCCGACGAGGTCGTGCCGTCACGGTTCTGGACGCCCACCGAACTGGACGCGGCCGGGCGGCTCGCGGGTCTGCGCACCGTCGCCCGGTACGGCGACTTCCAGGACACCCCGCTGGACGACGAGCACGCCTGGCGCCACATCGCGGTGTACCGGCCGGCCGCCGACCACGGTACGAATACCGCCGGCGACCGGGGGTAAGCATTATGCACTAGCTCAGGTCGTAAGGCGTGCCATACCCCCGACACCAGATGATCCGTCGTGCCCCCTAGCATCGGCCCATGACACCCGGAGAGGGGAGTCCGTTGGCGCAGGGCGAGCAGGCGGAAGACGGATCCGCGAGCGTGCTCGACGAGATTCTCGCCGGAGTACGCGCGGACGTCGAGGCGCGGACCAAGGCGGTCCCGCTGGAGCGGTTGAAGGAACTGGCCGCCGCGGCGCCGCCACCGCGCGACGCGTACACCCTGTTGCGGGCCCCCGGCGTGGGCGTGATCGCCGAGGTGAAACGCTCGTCGCCGTCCCAGGGCCAGCTGGCCGAGATCCCCGATCCGGCCGAGCTCGCCGCGGAGTACGCGGCCGGTGGCGCCCGCTGCGTCAGCGTCCTCACCGAGGGCCGCTGGTTCGGCGGCTCGCTCGATGACCTGGCCGCGGTCCGGGCCGCGGTCGACGTACCGGTGCTGCGCAAGGACTTCGTGATCTCGTCGTACCAGATTCACGAGGCGCGGGCGTACGGCGCCGACCTGGTGCTGCTCATCGTGGCCGCGCTCGACCAGAACGTGTTGACCGGGCTGCTCGAGCGCGTCGAGTCGCTGGGCATGACCGCGCTCGTCGAGGTGCACACCGAGGTCGAGGCCGACCGCGCCCTCGCCGCGGGCGCCCGGGTGATTGGCGTCAATGCGCGCAACCTGCGCACGCTCGAGGTCGACCGCTCGGTCTTCGAGCGCATCGCACCCGGGCTGTCGAGCAGTGTCGTGAAGATCGCCGAGTCCGGCGTACGGGGCCCGCACGACCTCATCCGGTACGCCTCGGCGGGCGCCGACGCGGTGCTGGTGGGCGAGGGCCTGGTGACCCAGAAGAGCCCGCGGGACGCGGTCGCCGAGCTGGTCAACGCCGGCAACCACCCGGCCACCCCGCGGCCGGTGCGATGACCGCGTCGGCCGCCGGCCTGCTGCCCGACGCCGCCGGCCACTTCGGGCCGTACGGCGGTCGTTTCGTACCCGAGGCGCTGGTCGCGGCCCTCGATGAGCTGGACGCGGCGTACCGGCACGCGCTCGCCGACGAGGCGTTCCAGGCCGAGTTCGGCCGGCTCCTGCGCGACTACGCGGGTACGCCGAGCCGGCTCTACGACGCCACCCGGGTCTCCGCCGAGGTGGGCGCGCGCATCCTGCTCAAGCGCGAGGACCTCAACCACACCGGCGCTCACAAGATCCGCAACGTGCTCGGCCAGGCGCTGCTGACCACCCACATGGGCAAGCCGCGGGTGATCGCCGAGACCGGTGCCGGCCAGCACGGGGTGGCCACCGCGACCGCGGCCGCCATGTTCGGCCTCGAGTGCGTGGTCTACATGGGCGAGGAGGACATCCGCCGGCAGGCGCTCAACGTGACGCGCATGCGCCTGCTCGGGGCGACGGTCGTGCCGGTCAGCACCGGGTCCCGCACGCTGAAGGACGCCATCAACGAGGCGCTCCGGGACTGGGTGTCCAATGTGGACACGACCCACTACCTCCTGGGTACGGTGGCCGGGCCGCACCCCTTCCCGGCCATGGTGCGCGACTTCGCCCGCGGCATCGGGGTGGAGGCGCGGCAGCAGTGCCTCGCGCTGACCGGCGCGCTGCCGGACGCGGTGTGCGCGTGCGTCGGCGGCGGCTCGAACGCGATCGGCCTGTTCCACGCGTTCATCGCGGACGAGACGGTGGCGCTGTACGGCTTCGAGGCCGGCGGCGACGGCGTGCCGACCGGCCGGCACGCGGCGAGCATCACCGGCGGCGCGGTCGGGGTGCTACACGGCAACCGTACGTACGTGTTGCAGGACGAGGACGGCCAGACGGTCGAGTCGCACTCGATCTCAGCCGGGCTCGACTATCCCGGGGTCGGCCCGGAGCACGCCTGGTTGCACGACGCCGGTCGGGCGCGGTACGAGGCGGTCACCGACGCCGAGGCGATGGACGCGTTCCGGCTGCTGTGCCGTACCGAGGGGATCATCCCGGCGATCGAGAGCGCGCACGCGCTGGCCGGCGCGGTCCGGCTGGCCCGGTCCATGCCGGGCGCGACGATCCTGGTCAACCTCTCCGGCCGCGGCGACAAGGACGTGGCGACCGCCGGGACCTGGTTCGGGATCAAGTGAGCGTTGCCGTCGCGTTCGACAAGGCGCGCGCCGACGGGCGGGCCGCGCTGGTCGGGTACCTGCCCGCCGGCTTCCCGACCGTGGCCGGCGCAACCGGGGCGATCCGGGCCATGGTCGAGGCGGGGGTCGACGCGGTCGAGGTCGGCCTGCCGTACTCGGATCCGGTCCTGGACGGCCCGGTGATCCAGCGCGCCGCCGAGATCGCGCTGCGGGGAGGCTTCCGCACGCGGCAACTACTGTCCACTGTGGAGGAGGTGGCCGCGGCCGGGGTACCGGTACTCGTGATGACGTACTGGAATCCGGTCGAGCGGTACGGGGTCGACGCGTTCGCCCGCGACCTGGCGGCGGCCGGTGGCGCCGGGCTCATCACGCCCGACCTGATCCCGGACGAGGCCGGCGACTGGCTCGCGGCCGCCGAGGCACACGGGTTGGACCGGGTGTTCCTCGTCGCACCGTCGTCGACCGACGACCGGATCGCGATGACCGCGCACGCCTGTCGCGGGTTCGTGTACGCCACCAGCGTCATGGGCGTGACGGGGGCACGCGAGCACACCTCGGCCGCGGCTCCGGCCCTCGTCGAGCGGGTCCGCCGGGCGACCGACCTGCCCGTCGGCGTGGGGCTCGGGGTGCGGGACCGGGCGCAGGCGGCCGCGGTCGGCGCGTACGCCGACGGGGTCATCGTGGGTAGCGCACTGGTGCGGTGCCTGCTGGACGCCGCGGACCTGGCCGAGGGGCTGGCGGCCGTGCGCGACCTCACCGCGGAGCTCGCCGCGGGGGTACGGGCGGCGCGCCGCTGACGGTCAGCCGGAGTTCGTCGCGAGAGCGAGCACCTGGGCCGGGATCGCGGCGTCGGCGGCGTCGACGGCCTCAGGCACGTCCGGCTCGGCGTCGCGCTCGACCCGGCGCAGCACGCCGGAGCGGCCCGCGACCGCATCGGCGATCGCCGCGCGGCTCGTCGGGGTGAGCGGCTGTGGCAGGGCGGCGGCGTCTTGCCACGACAGCCGGCAGATCCGGCCGGGCGAGTTCACCGTGACCTCGACGCCGTCGAGTCGGCCACGGAACACGTGCACGAGCACGTCGGGCAGATCTTCGCCGCAGCCGTCGCCGGTGAGCTGGTAGATACCGACGAGGTCGACGATCTCGGGTTCCACGCCGGCCTCTTCCCGCACGGCGCGGACGATCGCGCGGACCGGGCTCTCGGCGTTACGGATCTTGCCGCCGGGCAGGCCCCAGAGTCGGTGGCCCTGGCTCTGCTGGCAGAGCAGGATGCGGCCGCTGGCGTCGGTGATCACGGCGGCGACCGCAGATGTGAGCGGGCTCATGCGACGAGCCTACGGTGGGCGGTATCCCTCCGGAAGGCATAGTGCGCAGGAGACGGGTCGGAACCGGGCGGAACGCCGTACGGACCGGGCAACTCTTCGATCCCATTGCGCGGTAGCGTGTGCACCCGTGAACCTTGCCTCCATCCCCAGTCCGACGACGGCAGTGTGGCATCTCGGGCCGGTCCCGGTTCGGGCGTACGCGCTGTGCATCGTCGCCGGCATCATCGTCGCCTGCGTGGTGACCGAAATCCGGATGCGCCGCCGCGGTGCCCCGCCGTACGCGATCCTCGACATCGCGGTATGGGCGGTGCCCTTCGGCATCGTCGGCGCACGGATATACCACGTGATCTCGTCGCCGCACGACTACTTCGGTTCGGGCGGCGACCCCGTCAAGGCGTTGAAGATCTGGGAAGGTGGCCTCGGCATCTGGGGTGCGGTAGCAGGCGGCACGCTCGGCGCGTGGCTCGCCTGCCGGCAACTGCGCATCCCGCTGACGTTCGTCGCCGACGCGCTCGCGCCCGGGCTCCCTCTGGCGCAGGCGATCGGCCGGCTCGGCAACTGGTTCAACAACGAGCTGTACGGGGGGCCGACGTCGCTGCCATGGGGCCTCAAGATCTACCAGATCGACGCCACGACGGGGCGAGCCGAGACCGACCGCGAGGGCAACCCGCTCGCCCTGCCCGGTCTCTACCACCCCACCTTCCTCTACGAGCTGCTCTGGAACCTCGGCGTTGCAGTGCTCGTCTGGCTCGCCGACCGCAGGTACAAGTTCGGCAAGGGCCGTGCGTTCGCGCTCTACGTGATGGCGTACACCCTGGGTCGGGTGTGGATCGAGGCGATGCGTAGCGACGCCGCGACCCACATCGTGGGCGTCCGGCTCAACGTGTGGACCTCGATCGTGGTGTTCCTCGGCGCGCTCGTCTACTTCGTCCGTACCCGCGGGCCGCAGGAGTTCCTGGTCCCGGTCGGCGACCGGTTCCGGGTGGCGACCGCGGACGAGTTCGCGGCACACCAGCGCGGCGAGCTCGACACCGCGGAGCCGGCGGAGGACGCCGGGGAGGCGCCGGAGGCGGCCGCCGAACCGGCTGACGACGGCGGCGGCGACCCGGCCGCCGGCGATGCCGCGGACGACCGGGTCGCCGAACCGGTCGCGGCGGCGCCCGGTGGCGGGGACGCTTCGGCGGATGTCGCGGCGGCGGCGTCCGTGGACGAGCCGGCGGCCGGCGGCGTGCCGTCCACCACCGGCGGTCCGGCCGAGGACTCCGCGTCCGCCGGGGACTCCGCGTCGGGGGACTCCGCTACGGACCAGGTCGAGGCGCGCTCCGGCGACGACCGGTAGTGCGAATGGGCAGCTGAGCATGCGCTCGGCCATCGTGGTCGGCGCCGGCGTCGGCG
>JAEHDK010000172.1 GCA_016880465.1 Micromonosporaceae bacterium | reverse complement strand
GGGGTGCTGCCCGACGACGAACTGGGTCGGCCGGCTCCCGGGGCGGCCGGCCGGCTCGATGCCCTGGCCGGGCTGGTGGCCGGGGGGACGGGGGTACCGCCGCTGCTGCTCGCTGCCGTGGTCCACGGCGAGCTGCTGGCCCTGCGCGCCTTCCCCGGGCCGTACGGCGTGGTCGCCCGGGCCGCCGGGCGGCTGGTGCTGGCGGCCGGCGGCCTTGATCCACGGCTGCTGCTCGCTCCCGAGGTCGGCCATCTGGCCCGGCAGCCGGAGTACGTCGGCGCCGCGGGCGCCTTCGCCACCGGTACGCCGGACGGCATCCGGTCCTGGATACGGCACTGCGCGACGGCGGTGGAGCTGGCCGCCGAGGAGCTCGTCGCCGTGGGAGACGAGCTCCTCGACTAGCCTCGCGGTCACTGTGCGGGCGCGCTCTTTCTCCTCATCGACTTGACCGCCTGCACGATCGCCAGGATCGGCACGATGAAGGCGTACCAGAACATGGCGAACGAGCCACCGTCGAAGATGAACAACAGGTAGACCGAGTAGCCGACGAACCCGAGACCGAACAGGCCGTTGAGCAGTCGAGCGCCGACCGTCGGGGCGCCGAACCCGGTGATCGCGAAGGCCAGCATGATCAGGCCACTGACGGCCAGCAGGACGCTGTAGAGCAGGAACGTCGAGTCGCTGACCTCGGTTGCTGCGAGGGGCATGGGTCCTCCCGTGAGATGGCAACAATGAGCGCCACCATAGTGCGGTGAACGGGCCGATGCCGCCCGTCGAGCCGATGAAATGCGTTATGCAGCCGCCTCATCACGTGGCGTCAGGCCGTCAACGACCGCGCGTGGACCGAGGGCGCGATCGACCGCCTCCGGGTCGAGCGCACCCAGTGGCCCGCGGGCGATCTCGGCGAACACGTCGGCAAATGCCTGGAAGAGCGCGGGCGTGAGCCCGGCGGCCCGCTGCGCCACGGAGATCTCGGCCATCTCCGCGACGTACCGGTGCGCCTTCGTCGCGGCCACGGCCACGCTGGCCAGGTGATCGAACCCGCCGGTACGTAGCTCCGCCAGCACCTGGTCGAGGACGCCGTAGTGCGCCGCGGCCCGTATGGCTTGCGCGTACAGCCCGTCGAGTCCTTTGTAGACGGACGCCGTGCACATCTTCACCGCGCTCGCTTGGCCGGCCGGCCCGGGCACGACGACCGGTTCGACGTGGCGCCACGGCAGCGCGGCAACGTCGGTCGCCCGCGCGCCGGAGAGGAAGATCCGGGCGCCGGGTCGGGCCAGCGGCGGCGGTCCGGAGATCGAACCATCCACAAACGACATACCGGCTCCGGCGTACTCCCGGACCAGGTCCTCTACTGTGGACGGTGCCGTGGCGTTGAGGTCGGCGACGAGTGGGGCGACACCCGTTTCGCGCGCCGCTGCCGCGATTGCCGCCGCGGCGGACCGGGCGGCGGCCGGCGGGGTCACCACGAGAATCACCTCGACGGCTCGAACGAGCGCCGGCAGGTCGGCCACGACCGTGAGCCGTGCGGTCCCGGCGAGCCGGGCGCTGCGCGGCGAACGTCCGTCCAGCGTGGTGAGGACATCGGCGCCGCCCTCACGCAACGCCCAGCCGAGACCGGAGCCCATCGCCCCCGCGCTCACCACGCCGATCGCCATGCCGGAAGGTTACCCGCGGCGGACCGCCGCGCTCGGCCAGCGCCCAACGTGGACGGCGCCTCACATGGAGGCGCCGTCACGCACGTCCGGCCGGGTTACCAAGCGTGCACCTCAATGTCGTTGTCAGCGGTCCTTGCGGCGCCGCCGCAACGCGCCTCCCGCGGCTGGTCGCGCGTGGGTGCCCGGTGGCCGTGCACGGTCCCGCTCGAAACACGCCCGATCGGGTCCGCACTTCCTTTCTACGCCCGTTCCCCGGGCCGCGCCAGCCCTGCGCGGGATTGGCTCACGGCCGGCATGCGCCGGGCCGTCAGCTCGACGTGCGGGTCCGGCCCCGGCGCCGGCCGTACCACGCGATCCCGATCGCGACACCGACTCCGACGCCGACCGCCGCGGCCGCGATCGGCACCGCCGGCCGCTCGCGCAGCCGCCGGGCCAACGGGATCGGGTTGCGGAACTCGAGAATCGGCCAGCCGTTCTCGACGGCAAGCTTGCGCAGCCCGCGGTCGGGGTTCACGGCGC
This sequence comes from Micromonosporaceae bacterium, assembly GCA_016880465.1. Lineage (GTDB taxonomy): Bacteria > Actinomycetota > Actinomycetes > Mycobacteriales > Micromonosporaceae > EFPC-2. Next base: position 870 of record JAEHDK010000172.1, on the reverse strand, counting down.
TGGGATGACCGACGAGCTCGAGCAGCGGCGCGTCGGTGACCGAGTCCGAGTAGGCGTACGAGGAGGCGAGATCGTAGCCACGCCCGGCGGCCAGCTCCTGTACCGCGCTCACCTTGTGCGGGCCGGCAGCGTAGAAGTCGACCACGCCGGTGTACCGGCCGTCCTCGACCTCCATCCGGGTGGCGATCACGTCGGACACCCCCAGTTGCTCGCCGATTGGTCGGACCATTTCCTCACCGGACGAGGAGACGAGTACGACGTCCCGCCCGGCCGCCTGGTGCTCCTCGATGAGCGCCGCCGCCTCGGCGTACACGTACGGATTGATCAGGTCGTGCAGGGTCTCCGCGATGATCTGCCGGACCTGCTCCACCCGCCAGCCCTTGCACAGCTCGGCGACGTAGTCCCGCATGCGGGCCATGGTCTGCTCGTCGGCGCCGCCGATCCGGAACATGAGCTGCGCGTACGCGGCCTTCACCACGTCCCGCCGGGTGATCAGACCGTCCCGGTAGAACGGCCGTCCGAAGGCGAGCGCGCTCGACTTGGCGATGACGGTCTTGTCGAGATCGAAAAAGGCGGCACCTTGGCCCACGGGCCGCAAGTCTAGTCGTCGCGGCGGCCGGCCCGAGGACGAGACCGGACGGCGACCATCCGGGTCATCCTCGGTCACCCTGCGGCCGGCCCGCGGTCAGTTCGCGGGACCAGGCCGGTCGAAGATTCGTGAGTTGCGGCGTGTTGAAGGGCCCGCCACTCGACGTCTGCCGATTCGAGAGGCATGCTTGTGTTGCGACACGCTCTCATGTGTCGGACCTGCCCCGCGTTGTACCGGATAATGAGGCCCTCGGCGGTTGCACCCCCCGTGACCGCTGAGCG
>JAEHDK010000171.1 GCA_016880465.1 Micromonosporaceae bacterium | reverse complement strand
GCTGCCGGCCGCGGCCGGCGCCGCCGCGGCGGCTGGCGGCGCGGTATGACGCGTACGGTCGTCCACCTGTTGCGGCACGGCGAAGTGCACAACCCGCAGCGGATCCTCTACGGCCGGCTGCCCGGGTACCGGCTCTCCGAGCTGGGCGTGCAGATGGCCAAGGCGGCCGCGTCGGCGCTTGCCGAGCACGACGTCACCCGGGTCATCGCCAGCCCGCTCGAACGCGCCCAGCAGACCGCCGAACCGGTCGCCGCACAGTTCGACCTGCCGATCGGGGTCGACGAGCGGCTCATCGAGAGCGCCAACTTCTTCGAGGGCAAGCGGGTCGGCGTGGGCGATGGCGCACTGCGCGACCCGCGTAACTGGTGGGTCCTGCGCGACCCGCTGACGCCGTCGTGGGGTGAGCCGTACGCGACGATCGCCACCCGGATGTTCGGCGCGCTGCAGGGCGCCCGCGACGCCGCCGAGGGGCACGAGGCCGTGTGCGTGTCCCACCAGCTGCCGATCTTCACGCTCCGCCGGTACGTCGAGCACAAGCGGCTCTGGCACGACCCGCGGCGCCGGCAATGCGCGCTCGGCAGCCTCACCTCGGTCCACTTCGAGGACACCCGCATCGTCGGCATCGGGTACACCGAACCGGCCGCCCACCTCGGTCCGGGCACGGGGCTGGGTGCCTGATGCGCCGGCTGGTCCTGCTCGTCGCGGCGCTCGCTCTGGTCGCCGGCTGCACGAGCCACGGGGGTACGCCGGCGCAGCGGCGCCCGGCTCCGGCGCTGGCCGGCCCGCTGCTGGACGGCGGCAGCTACGACCTGGCCGACCACCGGGGCGAGGTCGTGGTGATCAACTTCTGGGCCTCGTGGTGCGCGCCCTGCCGGGCCGAGGCCACCGACCTGGAGGAGACGTACCAGGCCACCAGGGCCCAGGGCGTGAGCTTCGTCGGCATCAACACCAGCGACCCGGACACCGACAAGGCGAAGGCGTTCGTCGACGGTCGCGCGACCTATCCGAGCGTGGTCGACACGGCCGGCCGGCTGGCGATGGCCTTCGCCGCATTCGGCGCGACCACGCTCCCGGCGACCGTCCTCGTCGACCGGCAGGGCCGGGTGGCACAGGTGATCCGCGAGCCGGTACGCCGGGCCGGGTTCGAGCCGCTCGTCACCCAGTTGGCCGGCGAGCCGAGGCCGTAATGGGCGACACCTTCCGGGAGATCGTGCAGGCCGGGCCGGTGCCGCTCGCCATCGCGGTGGCCGCGCTCGCCGGGCTGGTCAGCTTCCTGTCCCCGTGCGTGCTGCCGCTCGTACCCGGCTATCTGTCCTATGTGACCGGTCTGGCCGGCGCCGACCTGCAGGACGGTCAGCGCCGGGGCCGGATCCTGGCCGGGGTACTACTGTTCATCGCCGGCTTCACCGCGGTGTTCACGGTCACCTTCGTGCTCGCCGCCGGCATCGGGCTGACCCTGAAGGACCACACCCGGGTGGTGGAGATCGTCGTGGGGCTGGCCGTGATCGGCCTGGGCGCCGCGTTCCTCGGCCTGATTCCGGGGCTGCAGCGCGAGTGGCGGCTGCACCGCCTGCCCAGCGCCGGACTGGTCGGGGCGCCGGTGTTCGGCGCGGTGTTCGCGCTGGGCTGGATACCCTGCGTCGGGCCGACGCTCGGCGCGGTCCTCGGGCTCGCCGTGGTCGGCCACTCGCCGGGTCGCGCGGTGACCCTCGCGATCGCGTACTGCCTCGGGCTCGGATTGCCGTTCCTGGCCTTCGGGCTCGGCTTCCGCCGGCTGATCGGGGCGTTCGCGGCGGTCCGCCGCAACGGTGCGTGGGTGACCCGGATCGGCGGCGCGCTGCTGATCGCCGTCGGGCTGGCCCTCGTCACCGGCGGCTGGGGCGAGTTCATCAACTGGCTGCGGGCGACCGTCGGGACCGGCACGGTGAGCGTGTGACGCGCCGCGCGGTGCTCGCCGCTCCCGCGCCCGCCCGGACCTGGGCGCTGCTGCGCAACTCCTGGCGGCAGCTGACCAGCATGCGTACCGCGCTGATCCTGCTGTTCCTGCTCGCGCTGGCCGCGATCCCCGGCTCGGTGCTGCCGCAGCGCGGCGTGAACCAGACCCGGGTCGCCCAGTACCTCGCCGACCACCCGTCCCTCGGCCCGGTGCTCGATCGGCTCTGGGCGTTCGAGGTGTTCTCCTCGCCCTGGTTCTCCGCGATCTACCTGTTGCTGTTCACCTCGCTGGTCGGGTGCGTGGTGCCCCGCCTGCGGGACCACGTACGCGCGCTGCGCGGCGTACCCCCGGATGCGCCCGCGCGGATGGACCGGTTGCCGCAGCACGCCGACGGCTTGGCGTACGACGGCGACATCGACTCGGTCGCCAGGCTGCTGCGCGAGCGCCGGTGGCGGACCGTGGTGCGGGGCCGGACCGTCGCGGCCGAGAAGGGTTACCTCAAGGAGACCGGCAACCTGCTCTTCCACTTCTCGCTGATCGGGGTGCTGGTGGGCGTGGCGCTCGGGGCGTGGTACGGCTGGCACGCCAACCGGCTGGTGGTCGCCGGGCCGAGCGGGGCGTTCTGCAACACCGTGCAGCAGTACGACGAGTACGGGCTCGGGGCGCGGGTCAGCGCCGCGGACCTCGCCCGGTTCTGCTTCGAGCTGAACGACTTCACCGCGTCCTATCTGGACCGTGGGCAACCGACGTCGTTCTCGGCCGCCGCCACGCTGACCGGCCAGGCGGTGGGTGGCGGCGCCCGGGCGGCCCGGTTCTCGGTGAACTCGCCGCTGCGGTTGACCAAGGCGAACGTGTACCTGCTGGGGCACGGGTACGCACCGGTGCTGCGGTACACCGACCGGGACGGCAAGGCGCAGACCACGGTCGCCCCGTTCCTGGCCAGCGACCAGGCCCTGACCAGCGAGGGGGTCGCGGCATTCCCGGACGTGAACGGGCATGACCGGAGCCTGCAGATGGCGTTCGAGGGGCTGTACCTGCCGACCGCACCGGCCGACGGCCCGTTCGTCCGCTCGACCCACCCGCAGGAGCGGTCACCGGCGCTGATGCTGTTCGCCTACCGCGGCGACCTCGGGCTCGACGCGGGCATCCCGCAGTCGGTGTACGTACTCAACCAGCGGCAGATCCGGGCCGGGCGGCTGACCCAGGTGGGCGACGGCAAGCTGCTGCACCCGGGCGAGTCCTGGACGCTCGACGACGGCACGACGGTGCAGTTCCTCGGTACCCGGCAGTGGGTCACGCTGTCGGTCCGGTACGACCCCGGCGAACGGATCGTGCTGGGCAGCGTGTTCCTGCTGCTGACCGGGTTGCTGCTGTCGCTGACCGGCAAGCGGCGGCGGGTGTGGTTGCGGGTGGCGCCGGGCCCGTCCGGCGCCGGGCATAGTCTCGTCGAGGCGGGTGGGCTGGCGCGCTCCGATCACCCCGGGTTCGCCGCCGAGTTCGCCGCTCTCACGCAGCGCCTGGTTTCGCAGCAGACCGTCTCGCAGCGCACAGGAAGGACCGACTGATGTCCGCGCTCTCCGACCAGCTTCTCGTCGTCGCGGTGCTGGCTTACCTCACCGCGATGCTCTGCGCCGCTGCCGAGTACGCCTTCGGTGCCCGGGGCGCCGTGGCCAAGGTGGCGACCCGGCCGGTCCGCGAGCTCGTGGCGGTGGGCGCCGCCGGCACCTCGGTGGATACCGCCGTGCCGGCGGCGGCCGCGC
>JAEHDK010000170.1 GCA_016880465.1 Micromonosporaceae bacterium | reverse complement strand
GCCGGGAGCGCGGCGGCCGCGCGGGCCGCCGCCGGCGAGGTGGACGCGGCGGGCGAGGTGGACGCGGCGGGCGAGGTGGACGCGGCGGGCGAGGTGGACCGCGGGGGCGGGGCGGGCATTCCGGGGATGCGGGAGCGGGCGACCGCCCTCGGTGGGACCTTCGCCGCGGGCCCGTTGCCGGACCGCGGCTTCCGGGTCGAGGCGGCGCTGCCCATGCGGGACCAGCCGTGATCCGGGTCCTGCTCGCGGACGACCAGGCCCTCGTGCGGGCCGGGTTCCGCGCGCTCCTGAACGCCGAACCAGATGTGGAGGTGGTCGGCGAGGCGGCCGACGGTGCCGAGGCGACCCGGTTGGCGGCGCAGACCCGGCCGGACGTCGTGCTGATGGACATCCGCATGCCGGGTCTCGACGGGCTCGCCGCGACCCGGCGCATCGCGGCCGACCCGCGGCTGTCCGGCGTGAAGATCATCATCCTCACCACGTTCGAGCTGGACGAGTACGTCTTCGAGGCGCTCCGCTCCGGGGCCAGCGGGTTCCTGGTCAAGGACACCGAGCCGGTGGAGCTGCTGCGCGGCGTACGCGCGGTCGCGGCCGGTGACGCACTGCTGTCGCCGAGCGTGACGCGCCGGTTGATCGCCGAGTTCGCGGCGAAGGCCAAGCCGCCGGTCGGCGCGAAGCCGGTCGACATCCTGACCGACCGCGAACGCGAGGTGGTCGCGCTCGCCGGAGAGGGGCTGTCCAACGACGAGATCGCCGCCCGGCTCGTCGTCAGCCCGGCGACCGCCAAGACCCACGTGAGCCGCGCGATGGTCAAGCTGGGTGCCCGGGACCGCGCCCAACTGGTCGTCTACGCGTACGAGGCGGGCCTGGTCCGGCCCGGCTGGCTGGGCTGAGCCGGGCGGGGAGGCTTGCGTACGGTGAGCTCCACCTGCGTACCGATCCGGACCGTGCCAGGTCAGCCGGGCGGCGGCCGGCTCAGCGGCTCGGCCGCGGGGTGGGGAAGATCGCCGCGGCGGCGGCCAGCTCGCGCGGGTACACGACCCGGAAGGTGGTGCCGGCGCGCTGCTCGACGACGCCACCGGCCAGCTCGTTCTGGCCGCTGGCGGTGAACCGGATGCCGTCCCACGGCATGATCGTCTGAGTGGCCGGAATCCACAGCTGGTGCAGCCCGGCCCGGACGCTCGCTGGGTCGGCCGCGCCGGCCGCGTTGATCGCGGTCGCCAGCGTCATCGTCGCGGTGAACGTTCCCGCCGCGATCTCGGTCATGGCCGTACCGAACCGGCGCTGGTACAGATCGGCCACGGCCCTGGCCACCGGGTGCCGGGACGTCAGGTCGGCCGACCAGCCCGCCGCCCGCAGCAGCCCATCGGGCGCGGTGTCCTCGTCAGGCGTACCCGCGAAGCCGGCACCGAGCCCCACGACCGGCACCAGCGGCCGCATCCGGCTGGCGACCCGCAACTGTGCGGTGGCCTCGGCCGCCGTACCGGCCACGGCCAGCAGGGCATCGGGCACCGCCGCGCTGACCGCGGTGGCGGTGCCCGTCGCGGAGCCGGCGTCCGGCCGGACCGGGAACGTGCCGGCGACCGTGAACCCGGCACCGGTGGCCAGGTCCGCCAGGTTCTGCACGGTGCGGGCCGGCGCGGCCGGTGGCGCCGGTACGAGCACCGCGAGCCGGCGTTGGGTTCCCGCGCCCGGCCGCTTCGCCAGCAGCGCGAGCGCGGCGCCGTCGATCGCCCGTTCCTCCGGCGCGGTACGGAAGTACCAGTCGAGCCCGAGCCCGGTCAGGTAGGCGGCATCGGTCAGGGCGTCCACGGTGGGCAGCCGGCGTTGGTCGGCGAGCCGG
>JAEHDK010000169.1 GCA_016880465.1 Micromonosporaceae bacterium | reverse complement strand
GTTCGAGCGCGACCTCCTCGTCCGACGACAGGGCCGGACCCGGCGGAGGCTTCGGAACCGAGCGCAATCCGGTGCGGCTCGTCTTCTTCAGCGATGCGGTCTTCGCCATCGCCGTCACCCTGCTCGTCCTGGAGATCCGCCCACCGCAGGACACCAGCCACCTGCTCCATGCCCTCGCCGCGCTGTGGCCGTCCTACCTGGCCTACACCATCACCTTCCTGCTCATCGGACAAGTGTGGGCCAACCACCACGTCATGTTCGACCACGCCCGCGTCGCCGACCGGACGGTGCTGTTCCTCAACACCCTGCTGCTGATGGACATCGCCTTCCTGCCGTTCGCCGCCTCCGTCCTGTCGGCCGCGTTCCGCGCCGGCCACGGGCAGCGCACCGCGGTCGTCTTCTACGGAATCTCGTTCGGATTGGCGGCCATCTTGTTCAACGCCATCTCGGAATACGCCCGCCGTGGTCACCGGCTGCTCGACACCACCATCGACTCCGCGGGTGCCAGAGCCATCGGCCGGCGCTTCCGCTCGCGCTCGCCTGGATCGCCACCGGGACCCTGCTGGGCGCCCTGCTGCCCATCCTCGGCATGGTCGTGATCGCCGCCTTCATTCCCTTCTACTGGCGGCCGATTCCGGGCGAGATCGCCCGCGCCAAGCGTAGGCGCGACGGCGACGATCCGACATGACCAGGGACATAGGGGTCTAGGGCGTAGGTCTCAACCCCGGACCGCCGCGATCGTCTGGTCGAGCTGGCGCAGGTGGGCACGGTCATGGCCCGCCATGGTCTGGTTCAGCACGCGGAAGCTGGTCGGACCGCGCTCCTCGTGGATACCGAAGCGATCCCAGAGCGCCTCGGGCGTGCCGCTGATGAGCGCGAGGTTGGCGGTGCGAAGGGCTGTGAAGGCGTCGAGCATTTCCGGAAAGGACGGTCGCGCGAGCGTCGCCCATGCATCCTGGTCGTAGCCGATGAGCTGCGGCGTGTCCTGCGCAAGGATCAAACGCGACCGGAAGGCCGCGGCGATCTCGGAATCCCACAGATGGCCGAGCAGTTCCGCGACCGACCACTCGCTCGGCGCGGGCCGCCGGCCGAGCAGGCCCTCCGAGAGACCGCTCGTCCGCTCCCGAAAGGTCGGCGGGGTCGCCGCCAGCACCGCGACCGGGTCCTGTCCGTCCAGCAGCGCCAGCAACTCCCGTTGGTAGCCCTGCGGATCCGCCACAGGGTCGGCCACGACGATCCGCTCCTCCATCGCATCTCCCCAGCCGTTGGAGCCAAGCTCCCGGATGAATTTGTCCATGACGACGCCGTTACCGTGAGGATTGCCTGGTCGACATGGTAACCGGCCAGTGCGACGACACCGGCGGATGGTCGTCGGCTCCGGCCAGAGCCTCACCCAGGGTGGGGCGTGCTTGCGATCTCACGGGCCGAACCGGTCTGGATGGTGGAGCCAGTCGTCGAAGGTGGTCGGCGCGATCCGCGTGTCCGGCCCCGGCAGCAGGACCTCGCCAGCCGCCTCCACCCCGTAGCGCCCGCGCCAGGTGGGAATCAGCCGTAGTGACTCGCCGCGCGCGGCGAGCGTGCGGCGGGCCATGTCGACCAGGTCCTGGGTCTCGGGGCCGGCCAGCTCACAGATCCCGTTGACCGGCTCGCCCACCGCGACCTCGACCAGCACGTCGGCGACGTCGGTGACCGCGACCGGCTGGATCAGCAGCGGCGGCAGCTCGGCCGACTCCCCGCGCCGCAGCCACCCCACCATCTGCGCGGCGAAGTCGAAGAACTGCGTCGCCCGCACCACGCTCGCTGGGACCGGCCCGGACAGCGCCAGCCGCTCCTGCTCCCGCTTGCCGGCGTAGTGGCCCTTGTCCGGGACACGGTCGATGCCGACGATCGACAGCACCACATGATGGCGGACGCCCGCGTCGTTCTCGGCCTCCAGCAGGTGCCCGGTGACCGCGGCGAAGAATGCGCGCACCTGGCTGGTGTCGACCGCCGGGATGCTGGTGACGTCGATGACGGCGTCGACGCCGTCCATGGCGGTGGCCAGCCCCGCTCCAGTGGTCAGATCCACACCGGCGGAGCGGGCGAGCACGACCGGGTCGTGCCCAGAGCGCCGCACCGCCTCGACGGTCGGACGTCCGACCAGTCCGGTCCCACCGGCTACCGCGATCTTCATGATCGGCCTCCTCGGGTTCGTGTCGGCGATAGTCTGCGTCCGGCAATCCTCGGCCAGCACCGTTGGCCACCCCGGGGACGGCAGTCAACGCCAAGGGGCAGGTGACCAAAGTGGACGCGATCGGTCGGACGACGGTCCGGTCGCGGGACACGGTAGGCCCCAGCCGCGGTGGCGCGAGCTCCGGCGCTTGGCGGCGTCCCCTATCGGTCCCCTATTGCAGGAGCTGGTGGACCGGAACTGGGTTCAGACCGCGTGCGCGGATCGCGGCCACGATGTGCGGGATGGCCGCGACGGTGCCGGCGTGGCCGGTGTGCAGGCTCACGATCGACCCGGGTTGCAGCCCGGCGGCGACCCTGGCCGCCACGGGCGCGGCGCCCGGATCGGCGTAGTCGCGAGGGTCGACGTCGAACGACACCACCACGGGATACCCCGCCGCGCCAGCGGCGGCCAGGACCAACGGAGTCGGTGCGGTCATGCCGGATGGGCGGAAGTAGTGCCCGCCACCGGCGAGCCGCTTCAACACCGCGCGGCAGCCGCGGATCTCCCGATCCACCTCGGCACGTCCGAGCCGGCCGAGCACCGGATGAGTGTAGGTATGGTTGCCCAGCTCATGACCGCCGGCGAGGATGCGGGCGGCCATCTCCGGGTGCTGTTCCAGCCAGCGGCCCACCACGAACACGGTGATCGGCACGTGCTCCCGCCCCACCTCCTCGAGGAGCCGCATCACCAGCGCCGGGTCACCCGAGCCGTGGAAGGTGAGCGCGACCTGCCGCCCGTCTCGCGGACCGTGAAACACCGCTCGAGCCGGTACGCGGGCGGCGGGCGCCGTGGAGGTCGGAAGGCCGGAAGGCCGTGGGATCGTTCTGGTGGTGGTCGTGGGCCGGACGGCCAGGGCGCCCTGTTGCTGCTGCTCCCGCGGTCCACGGCAGGCGGCCAGCGCCGCGGCCAGACCGGTACCGGCCAGGGCCAGGAACGACCGCCGGGACGCGCGTGACCATGGGAGGTGCCTCATCGTTCACCTCGAGCCGTTCGGATGGGGGCCAGGATTGGACGGCCAGACCCAACCGGACCGCGCGTGAGACCCCGGTGAGAGCCGATCGGCACCGCGTCCGAGGACCGGTCAGGCCGTCGGCGAAGCGCGGTGGGGTCGACCTCATCGTGTTCTCAGGGTGGGTGCCCGACCGTATTGCGGGGGACTTCGGGAGGCGAGTCGTGCGGTTGACTGGTGGTGTCGCGCCCCGGCATGCGCGGGCGCGTCATCGTTGGCGGCGCATCGCGTTGATGGCTCTGCTCCTGGGAGCGGCCCTGTTCGTGATCGCCGTCATCGCGGGCATGGTGCTGCTCGCCGCCATGCCGGGCGTCGGCGACGCCCAGGCCAGGGCGGCGGCGAGCCTCCGGGAGCACGGTGGCGGGAGCGTCGGGGTACCGCCGCCGAGCCGGGTCGCCGAATCGGTCGTGGCGGTGGAGGACCGGCGCTTCTACGCCCATCACGGGGTCGATCCGCAGAGCCTCGTCCGGGTGGTGTGGGGCGGGTTGCGAGGCAGGGGCTGGGCGGATCAGGGAGGCAGCACGATCACCCAGCAGCTGGCCAAGCGCCTGTACACGGGCTCCTCGGGTGGGATGCTGAACACGCTGAAGCAGATGGGCCTGGCGATCAAGCTGGATCGGAGCTACTCCAAGGCGCAGATCCTCGGGATGTACCTGGATTCGGTGTACTTCGGCGACGGGCACTGGGGCATCGTGCAGGCGAGCCAGGGCTACTTCCGCAAGCCGCCGGCCGGGCTGAGCTGGGGAGAGGCGAGCCTGCTCGCCGGGCTGGTGCAGGCGCCCTCCGCGTACGATCCGAGAGTCCACCTCGCCGCGGCCGAGCAGCGCCAGCGACACGTGCTCGACCGGCTGGTCGCGGCCGGGATGCTCCGTCCCGCCCAGGCGGACGCCGCCGGGCGCGGACTTGCCGCCGAGGCGGGCAGGCTCGGCTTCGCCTCGGCATCCGCCGAATAGCCCCATCCCGCTGGGGTAGCCCGTACCTGCCCTGAAGTTTGCCGTCGGTTGACCTTCCGTGGGCTGGCGTATACCGGCCGGTCTCTAGGCTGCCCCGGCGACCATGTCGGATGCGACCGATGGAGAGCCTGGATGACCGGAAGGCGCGGCGCCACAGTGGCGGCCATGCTGCTTGCCCTGGTGCTGGCGATCTCAGGTTGTGGCCGGGGCGCACACCGGGATGATCCGCCCGTGGGATCCCCGGCGTCGTCGACGATCGCGCCCCACGGCGCCGCGATCACCACGCCGAAGCGGGCGCGAACCCTGCTGCCGGGGATGCCACGACCTCTCGACCCGCGCGACGTCTACGCCGCGGACCGCCCCGGGATGCTCAGCCGCGTCGTGCGCCATGACCCGGCGCTGGTCTACGTGCCCAACTCGGGCAGCAACACCGTCGACGTCATCGACCAGCGGACGTTCAGGATCGTGCGGCATTTCGCGACCGGCGCGCAGCCGCAGCACGTGACCCCGTCATGGGACCTGCGTCGGCTGTGGGTCGGCAACGACAGGGGCAACAGCCTCACCCCGATCGACCCGCGCACCGGCAGACCCGGCGCGCGGGTCGCGGTCGCCGACCCGTACAACCTGTACTTCACGCCTGATGGACGCTTCGCGTTGGTGGTGGCGGAACGGATGGCCCGACTCGACTTCCGCGACCCGCACACCATGGCGCTGCGCCACGCGCTGCCGGTGCCGTGCCGCGGCGTCGACCACATGGACTTCAGCGCCGACGGCACCTACGCGATCGTCAGCTGCGAGTTCAGCGGCCAGATCCTCAAGGTCGGCATCGCGGGCGGTACCAAGGGGCAGCGGGTGCTGGGCAGCCTGCGCCTGCCAGGCGGCATGCCGATGCCCCAGGACGTGAAGCTTTCTCCGGACGGGCGGGTGTTCTACGTCGCCGACATGCGTGCCGGCGGCGTCTGGCTCGTGGACGGCGCCGCGTTCAAGGTCATCGGGTTCGTGGCGACCGGGCGGGGCGCGCACGGTATGTATGCCAGCCGTGATTCGAAGGTGCTGTACGTGTCCAACCGCGAAGCCGGATCGATCTCGGTCCTGTCGTTCGCGACCCGCAGGGTCGTGAAGACCTGGCACCTGCCCGGCGGGGGCAGCCCGGACATGGGCGGTGTCTCCGCGAACGGCAAGATCCTGTGGCTGTCCGGCCGCTACAACCACGAGGTCTATGCCATCGACACCCGCAGCGGGCGGCTGCTCGCCCGCATCCCGGTCGGCGCCGGGCCACATGGCCTGTGCGTCTTTCCCCAGCCTGGCCGGTACTCGCTCGGCCATACCGGAGTGTACCGATGACGTGCCGGCTCGTCGGCGTGGTAGACCCGGGGACCGGTCAGATCATCGGCACGCCAAGCGCGATGCGAAAGATCCATCCCCTGGTCAACACCGTCATCGGCTTCGATTGACGGGGAATTGGGCGGCCCGCGCCGAATGATCCTGCCGTTCGGTGTGAAACGATACATGCTCATCTTGCGCTCTTCTTTGGGGAACCCGCCCGCGGCGCTCAGCTCGCCATGCCGCCAACCCGAGCGGTCG
>JAEHDK010000168.1 GCA_016880465.1 Micromonosporaceae bacterium | reverse complement strand
GCTCACCCTGGACATGAACCGCGCGAACAGCCATGACAACAAGCTCATCATCCCGCTCGTGCTGCTCGTCGTGCTGCTGATCCTCGGCTTGCTGCTACGCGCGATCGTCGCGCCGCTGGTGCTCGTCACCACGGTCGTGCTCTCGTTCGCCGCGGCATTGGGCATCAGCGCCGTGCTGTTCGAACACATCTTCGGCTTCGCCGGCGCGGACACCGCGTTCCCGCTGTTCGTGTTCGTGTTCCTCGTCGCGCTGGGCATTGACTACAACATCTTCCTGATGACCCGCGTCCGGGAGGAGGCGAGGCGGTACGGCACGCAACGCGGCGCGCTCATTGGGCTTGCCGCGACCGGTGGTGTGATCACGTCGGCCGGCCTCGTGCTGGCCGGTACCTTCGCGGCACTGGCCAGCCTGCCCGTGGTGGCATTCGCTGAGATCGGCGTCGCGGTAGCCCTGGGTGTCCTGCTCGACACCCTCGTCGTACGGTCGGTGCTCGTCACCGCGCTGAACCTTGACCTCGGACGATGGATGTGGTGGCCGAGCAGGCTATCCGCGAGACGGGATGTGCCCCTACCCGAGATGGAAAGCGATCAAGAGCCCGCACTGGTTTCCCGAGCGCGCTGCCGTTGACCGATCTGTTCAGTGCTCACGGCAGCCGGTCGATCGGCCGGAGTTCGACCGTACCGCGGCACACGCTCGCGTTGTCGCCGGTGACCCAGGTCAGCTGGGCCGCCGGTCCGCGCTCCGGGTGTGGGTCATCCCCCGTCGCGGGCAACCAGATGTCGAGCGTCGCGGGGAGTGGTGGGCACGTCGCTGTGGAGTTGAGCGACTGGTACCGGTTCCAATAAAGGCCCGCGAACGCGGTGCTTCCGGTCTGGATCACGAAAACGACCGGGGGTGGTACCGGGCCGTTTACGCGCGTCACCGTCACGGGCAGGACCGTGCCGTTCGTGTCGCGCCAGCGCAGGATCAAGTAGATGCCCAGCGCACATCGGTGACCGGAGACGTTGGTCAGCAGCACCGACCCCGAGACCAGCGAGCCGGCGCCGGTGCCGCTGCTCGTCGCAAACCGCAGATCGGTTAGGCGGCACCACGGCGGCCAGCCACCACCCGCGGTACCCGACCGGGTAGGCACCGGTGACCGGCTGCCCTGTGTAGGCGGCGGTCCGCTGGACGGGTGAGCCGCCGACGGTACCGGCGCGGCTGACCCCGGCACCGAATCGCTCGGCTGTGCCCAGACGCCCTTGCCCGGCCGGCCGACCGCAGACGTCGAACAGCCGGCGGCCGGCAGTACGACGCCGCCGGCCAGCATGACGACCAGTGCGAACAACCCCAGCGAGCGCACGCCGACCCCCTTCCCAGCTCTGGCGGCAGCAGTCTACTGACCGCAGGGCTACCGCTTTGTCTCCGGCGGCTCCGCCGTGGCGCAGACCAGTCGGAGTCGTTGCGTTTGGTCGGTGGTCGCCGATCTCAGCGACGGCTTCGGCGAGAAGCCCGGGCAGCCGCACGCAGATCAGATCCTGACCGCCCGATCGGCCGCCAGCGCGGAGCGGAACCGTTCGGAAGGCCGGCCGGCACCTGGTTGCGAAGACCTTTCGGAAAGCTAGGACCGGCCGGGGTAGGCGCGGTACGCAAAGTACCACTGCGTCGAAACATTCTGTCGGGTCCGCCAGGTCGTGTTTCGAGGTTTGAGCACGCTTGTGACCGGAAAACACTACTGTTGCGAGAGGTAGAGTGCTGGCTCCATAGCGCGCCGCGTCGCGGACCGGAGTGGATCAGCACCTGCCGAAAGCCGCACCTGCGTCACGGGAGTATCGCCGACGTGTCCCAGCCGTTCCGGTTCACCATGTCCATGCCCGCGCTGAACCGGCCCGTGGCGCGATGGCGCGACGACATCCGCCGGATCGAAGAACTCGGGTTCAGCTCAGTCGCCATCTCCGACCACCTCAGTGGCGGCTGGACGATGGATCCACTAGTCGCGATGATTGTCGCGGCGGAGGCGACCACCCGGCTTCGGGTGCTCGGGATGGTCTTCTGTAACGACTTGCGCCACCCGGCGCTGCTGCACAAGTCGATGGCGAACCTCGATGTCTTCTCCGGCGGTCGGGTCGAGATCGGCCTCGGCGCGGGCTGGCAGCGCACCGATCACGACGCCATCGGGTTGCCGTTCGACCCAGCGGGTGTACGGGTGGAACGGCTCGCCGAGGCCGTAGAGGTGATCAACGCGCTGTTCGGGGAGAAGCCGGTGACGTACGCCGGCCAGCACTACCAGATCACCGACCTCGACGGGCTACCCAAGCCGGTGCAGCGGCCGCGGCCTCCGCTGCTCGTCGGGGGCGGCAGCCGCCGCGTACTCGAGCTCGCCGGGCGCACCGCAGACATCGTCGGGATCAACCCGCGACTCGCGCCGGATGTCGACCCGCCGGCCGCCGTCACCGATATGACGGCGCCGCGCGTTGATCAGAAGGTGGCGTGGGCACGGGCCGCCGCACACGCCGCCGGCCGCGACCCGGGCGCGCTGCAGTTCCAACTGCGCATGCTGGACGTACGGGTGGTGCACCGCGGGGTGGAGCACCGGTCCACGTCCAGCCTCGCCACCCGCGGCCCATCCGCGCTGACGGCCGCGTCACCGGCGGTGTTGCACGGCAGCGTGACGCGCTGCGCCGACCGGTTGATCGAGCTACGCGAGCGGTACGGCATCAACCAGATCCACCTTGGCGACAATATCGACGCTGCCGCACCCATCGTGGCGCAGCTCGCCGGACGCTGAGGCGCCCGGTCTACAACGGCGAGCAGTACCTCGACGAGTGCCTCGCCGCACTGTCCAAACAGGACCACGCTGACCTGGAGATCGTCCTGGCCCATGGCGAGCTGTTCAAGTGGGCGGCGTACGACGACATCCGTGAGCCGGCCTAGGTGAGCCGGTGCGTCGACGCGCTCGACGCCGCGGGTCCGCGCGCGATCCTCGCGTACCCGAAGACGCTGCTCATCGACTCGGACAGCGCGGTGGTCGGCGCCGCTCATCGAGCACCGCTCGGTGACGAACGTGCTGCGGTCGATCAGCGGGCTCGTCGGCCTGCCGGCCACCGACACGCTGGTGGCTTGGTACGCAGGTTCATGATTGGCGCAGGGGTGGGGGGTCTTCGGTGAGGCGGCCGGTGTGGCGCAGGTAGGTGAGTACCGTGGCGACCCGGGCGCTGTCGCCACCGTCCTGGCTCTGCCGCAGCCCCAGCTTGTGCCGGACCGACACGATGTGCCGCTCGATCGCGGCGACGCTGATGCGCATGCTCTGCGCGATTGCGGCGTTTGACCGGCCCTCTGCCATCAGCGACAGGGTCTGCCGCTCGCGATCGGTGAGCAGGTCCAGCGGATTGCGGATGCGCGGGCGGCGCAGCAGCGTGGCGACCACCTCAGGGTCGATGACGAGTTCACCGGCGACCACCCGGTTGATGGCGTCGAGCAGCTCGCCGGTACTTGTCGCGCGCTCCTTCAGCAGGTACGCGGCGCGCCGCTCGAGTCCCTGCGCGAGCTGTGTGGCGTACTCGACCTCGCCGTGCTGGGACAGCATCACCACGGCGAGCGACGGGTGGCGCGCCCGCAGCTGCTGTACTGCGCGCAGCCCGTCGTCGGTGAACGTCGGCGGCATCCGGATGTCGACCAGGACCAGATCCGGTGCCGCGGCGTCGACGCGGGCCACCAGTTCGTCGGCGCTCGCGGCCTCGCCGACGACCTCGAAGCCGTTGGCGGACAGCAGCTGTACCAGCAGCCCGCGGTACAGGCCGGAGTCCTCCGCGACGATCACCCGCATGGCAGCTCCAACACCAGCCGCGTACCGCTCCCCAGGGGACTGTCGAGGGTCAGGTGCCCGCCCAGCGCGTGGATCCGGTCGCGCAGCCCGACCAGGCCGCTGCCGAACCGCGGATCGGCCCCGCCCTTGCCGTCGTCGGCGATCTCCACCACCAGCCTGCCGCTGCCGAGCCGGCCGGCGATCGTGACGCGGTTGGCGCCGGAGTGCTTGGTGGCGTTGGTGAGCGCCTCCGAAATGGCGAAGTAGGCGGTCGCCTCGATGGCCGGCGGCCACCGGTGGTCCGGCAGGTCCACCAGTACCGGCATGGGCGCGCTCGCGGCGCGCTCCTCGACTGCGACCGCAAGGCCGCGTTCGGTCAGGATCTGCGGGTGTACACCCTGAGCCGTGACCCGCAGCTCCCGGTACGCCTGGCCGGCCTCGGCCGTCAACCGGTCCAACACCGTGCCGAGATCGGCACCGGCCGGCACACCACCGGCCACAATGGACCGCGCCTGCTTGGCGAGCCCGTCCAGGACCAGCAGCCGGTGCTGTACGCCGTCGTGCAGGTCCCGCCCGATGCGGCGCCGTTCCTCCATGGCGACCTCGACCAGGCGCGCCATCTGGGCGCGCTCCAGCGCGTGCAGGCGCGCGGTCTCGAGCGCGATGTGCGCGGCGGCCGCGGCCGCGGAGAGCAGCGTCGGGTCGTGGTTGATCGCCGCGTCCAGCACCAGTACGGCGACCGGGCCAGCGTCACCCGCCAGCCGCATCACCGTACGCGACGGGTCGCCGGCCGGTAACAGCACCGACCGACCGACGGCATCCACGTATCCGCCGGAGTCGGGGGACCAGAAGCCGAGCACCAGCGTGGTGTCGTCCAGCGCGGTGGCCAGCAGGTCGCGCAGCCGCGCCGGCGGCACCGGATGCGCCAGCTCACGGACCAGGCCGGCGATGCGCAGCCGGACCAAGCGCCGGCTGAGCAGGCCGGCGGTGAACGCGACCGGCAGTACGACCAGGCCGAAGCCGAACGCCAGACCCAGCGCCGGCTGTACCCGCGGCTCCAGTCCGGCCAGTGACGCCACCATGGCGGCGATGCCGATGAACTCGGTGAGCAGGATGCCCGCCCACACCGGCCCGTACGCGCGCCGGGTCGGCCGGGGCGCCGCGCGCCAGCGACGGGCGACGCGCGCGGTGGCGATCAACGTCAGCGTCACACCGATCACGCTGAGCGCATCGCCGATGCGCGAGTCGGCCGGCGGGAGCGGCCATTCCCACCCGATCGGCCCGGCGTGGCCCTCGCGCAGGTACCGGATCGCCTGCAGCACGAGGTACGAGGCGTAGCCGGTGCCCAGGATCCATCGGTCGGGCCGCCCGCGCAGCCGCCCGTGCGGGAAGGCCAGCGCCAGGTGGGTGAAGAGCAGCAGCGGGAGGAAGTACAGCCAGTACCCGAGCGCGTAGATCACCTGCTGGTGGCTCGCCTCCAGGCTGGGCAGGTACCAGCTGGCGCCACAGGCGATCATGAGCGGCCCGATGCGGTTGTCCGGCAGCCGGTACCAGGCCAGCAGTCCGGCGCCGAGGAACGACACGCCGATCAGCTCGCCCACGAGGAAGGCCGCCAGCGGCAGCGTGGCGACCCCGTACGCCAGGCTCGAGGCGCCTAACGCCCAGGCCACCCCGGCGGCTCCGGCCACCCACACCCGGGCCCGGTGACCGGCCGAGGGCGTGCGGTGCTCAGCCGGGAGCAGCATCGCGATGCGTCATGTCGACCGACCTCGGCAGTGCGGAAACCCTGAACCTCGATGACGGTGACCCTGAGTATCCCGGTACGGCGGACCGGCTGGCGTGCCAGGTTCGGCTTTCCGACTCTGGAGCCGAGCGGGCGCCGCAAGATCGCACCCGCGGCAGCCGAAGCCGTACCGACCGGAGGCGTACCGATGACCGATGTCACCCAGTTCGTGGGCCGACTGCCCTATGACAGTGAACTGCTCGGCATCTTCCAGCCGTTGCTGGGCTGGCGCGGGCGCAGCGGCCTCGCGTTGAAGCGGCGCGCGCTGATCGACCGGATCGACGCGCTCGCGGCCCGGTCCTTCGCGAGCGTACCGCTGGCCGGCCGGGCGTCCTTCGCGCCCGCCCAGTCGACCGGCAACGCCGTGCTCGACCAGCTGGTCAACCGGGTCACCTCGATGTACCCGGGCCGCACCTCGCTGACCGACCAGGAGTGGCTGGCGATCCTGACGCCGGATTCGCTGCAGGCGGCGGTACAGAACGCGAAGGCCTCACTGTCCACACCGGATCCACTGGCCGGCGGGCCGGCCGCCGGCGGGACCGGGTCCAACGGTTCCGCGCCGCTGGCCGCCTATTACGAGGCGACCGGTTCGGTGGTGATGTCCTGGCTCGCCGAGCAGCCGTCGGTGTTCAACGGCTTCCTGCTCACGCCGCCCCCGGCCGTCGCGGTACCGGACTACGTGGCGCGCACGCCCCGTCAGGCCGACGCGGTGCTCAGCCCGATCGGCGTGCTGCACCTGTTCCGGCAGTTCTTCTTCGAGCTGGACAGCTTCCTCGGCTCGCCGGTGGGCCACGTCTGGCTCTCCCCCGGGTCCACAGTGGAACTCATCGAGAGCACGGTGCGCCGGCGGCTGGAGGAGCGGTCCATCGAGTCGTCGCTGGAGATCACCCAGCGCTCCGAGACCACGGTGGAGACCAAGGATGAACTGTCCGAGGCCGTCAAGCAGGAGACCGCGGACGACATGAGCATCGCGGCGAGCGCGTCCGGCGGCTTCAATGTCGGGGTGGCGCACGGCGAGGCCTCGGCGAGCTTCAACCTCAACGAGGCGCGCCGCCAGGCGGCCGAGCAGACGCACCATCGCACCCGGTCCCAGACCGAGCGCAAGAGCACCGAGATCCGGCAGAGCTACAAGACCACGTACCGTACCGTGACCGAGCAGACCGACACCACCTCGAAGCGGTACGTGCTGCAGAACACCACCGACAAGCTGGTCAACTACGAGCTGCGGCGCAAGATGCGCCAGGTCGCCGTGCAGCTGCAGCACATCGGTACCCGGCTGGCCTGGCAGGTGTACCTGGACAACCCGGCCGTCGGGCTGCGCATCTCGCGGCTCGTGCACCTGGCCAAGCTCTCCGACGCCGAGCTCGGGCTGCGCCCGCCGGAGAACACCACGCTGCCGGACGGGTACGACGAGGAGTACGTGCTGCTGCTGCCGTTCCACCCGATCAACTACGGCAACCAGACCTGGTGGGACGAGGACTGGCAGGACGGGTCCGCCGACGGCGGCAAGAAGCAGATCCAATGGCAGGTGGACGGCACACGGGTACCGAAGACCGGGTTCGAGCTGAGGGCGGTGAACTTCGTCGAGATGCTGCCGCAGGGTGACCTCGGCGGCGCACCGAAGCTGTACGAGGAACCGGTTCCCGAGATCACCGACGCCGCCAACGGCAGGTTCCGCTTCTCCTTCCACCGGTTCAACCTGCACAGCGCGCAGGGTATCCGGTTCAAGGCCCGGCTGCGCTACGGCCCCTCACAGTCCACAGTAGACACGGCGAACAAGCGGTTCGCGGAGCTGCAGAAAGATTTCGACGAGAGCCGCGCCCGGGCGTACCAGGAGGCGTTCGTGAGCGCGGTACGGGACCGGATCCGGGTGGCCGGTGACGTGCGCTCCCGGCTGTTCGAGGATCTGCGCGACGAGGAACGGCACTGCGTGTTCCGGCGGGTAATGGACACGCTGACCCAGTCGGGTACCGCGGCCGACAAGCACGTCTCCGCCGAGATCGTCCGGCAGCTGTTCGACGCCGATTCGGTGTGCTACTTCGTCGCGCCCGACTGGTGGGATCCCAAGGCGCGCCAGCACGCGCAGGCCAATCTCGCGGTGCCGCACCAGATTCCGAACAGTACCGCCAAGGCCCAGCTCACCGCGGAGGATCAGCTCGACTGGGGCGCGCACTACAGCACCTCCGGCGACCCGTACCGGATCACCGAAGACTCCCGCCCCGCTCCGATGGGCGCGTCCCTGGGCTGGGTCCTGCAACTCGACGGCGACCGGATGCGTAACGCGTTCCTCAACGCGGCCTGGGCCAAGGTGGTGGTACCGATCCGGCCGGGCCGGGAACGGGACGCCATCGCCTGGCTGCGCGATCAGGCCGAGCAGGACGTCGGGCTCGCCGACCAGTACCAGTTGCAACCCGGCGACCCGCCGCAGTGGGCCGGCAAGACGCTGGGCGAGGTGCTCGACGCGCTCATCACCGACGTGCAGGGCGAGTACGCCATCGCCCGCATGGTGGACCCGAAGATCGAGGCGATCCCGGGCGAGCGGGTGTTCCAGCAGGGATTCGACCCACTCGCCGGCGGGGCCCGGTTCGACGCCGCCGCACTCAGCGTGTTCGACCAGTGGATCGAGGTGCTGCCCACCGATCAGGTGGCGGCGCTCGAGTACCCGGCCAAGTCCTGACGGGCGGTGCGGCATGCGGCTGGTACCGATCGCGTACGGCCTTGATTCAACAGCGGCGTTCACGGCCACCGCGCCGCCCACGGCCACCGCTGCTGATCGCGTCCGGGCGGCGTTCGGCTTCCTCCGCGAGCGGACGAACCTGCGCATCGCCGGCAGCTACGACACCTCGACCGGCGTCGCCTTCCATCCGGTCATGGCCGACCTGTGGCGGGCCGGCTGGGGTCTGTCCATCTTCGACAACTTCGACGGTGTGCTCCGGCTGTTGCGCGGCGGCGGCGGTATGGACACCGACTCGGACGGGCCGCTGGTGGAGGTGGCCCCGCACGGCGGGCGCCAGTTCGTCCGCCGCAGTGGGCGCCCGTTTCCCCGTACCTTCCCGACTGCGGCCGAGGGTCGGGCCCAGGCCGACGCGGTCGTGGCGCGGTCCGCGGCGGCCCCGTTCGCCGACCTGGAACGCGCGGTGATCTACATTGACAACGAAGACTCCAACCTGGTGGACCGGACCGTCACGATCAAGCCGGAGGGCACCGACGATGTCCGGCGCACGTTCGCCGGATTCAACAACCTGCTGGACTACTACCGGGCGATGCTGCGCCGGCTCGAGCAGCAGCCGCCCGGCGTGGTACGGATCCGGGCCGGCTTCTATGCACACCTCAACGTGGCCACCGCGCTGCTGGCTGAATTCCCGTACCTGTACATCTGCGACGCCGCGTACGCCGCCGGGAAGGGGAACACCCAGCTGGATCCGGGCACAACCATGCGGACGGGCAACCGGCTGGACTGGATCGTCAACAACCACAACGCGATCCCGCAGACCACACCGCGCAACATGATGCCGCCGGCGCGCCAGGGCCGCGGACCGACCGCGCCTTGGCGGCTCTGGCCCGCGGTCTTCCAGTACGAGGGTGACAACAACGCCGCGCTGTTCCCTGGCCGCGAGACCTACCGGTACGGTGCCACCGACTACCGGATCGAATTCATACCGATCACGCCCGCCAACCCGGCCGGCAACTGGAAGATCGACCACGAATCGTCCCTTGTAGACGATCCGGCGTACCCGTCGGTGTCGCCGCGGATCGCGGCGACCTCTGGCGACTGGGTACGGCTGGCGCTGCTGGACCGGGCCACACCGGAGTCGCAACAGGCACAGCTACCGGAGAGCCGGGAGCGTACCGGCATGCTGCGCATGGTGGCGGTACCCGAGCGCGGCCAACCCGACCAGCAGGACCCGGCCGCCAACCCCGATCCGGCCCAGCCGGCGCTGGTCGAGCCCGGCGTACGCCCGGTCTGGCTCACCTCGCCCGGCAAGGCGCTGGTGGTGTCGATGCGGCGCACCCGCGGCGGGTACGGCGCCACCCTGCAGGCGCACCGGCTCATCAACGGGGTGCTGAGCCCGTCCGCGGCCGATCTGCTCGATCGGGCCGACGCGCCGCGGGCGCAGACCAGGTGGACCGGTGCGGCCTGCGACGACGAGGTCGCCGCGATCTTCCTGGCCCAGGTCGACGGCACGCTGCGGGTCACCCGGGCCGCCCCGGAGGCGGCGCGATGGCCGGCCGCCGAGCTCGTCGCGGCGCGGTTGGTGCATCCCTACAGCCAGCTCAGCGCGGGCCGGCGGGCGAGCCAGAGCGTGGACGCCTTTTTCATCGACGGCGATTGCCGGCTGCACACGGCCTGGTGGGACCGGCGCCGCGCCCGGTCCGGCCACCGCCAGATCGGTACCGGGCCCGATGAGCTGCTGCCCACCACCGCGCTGTCTGCGGTCAGCCCGGACATCGATGCCAACACGGTGCTCGTCTTCGGGGTCGGGTACGACCTGCAGCTGTGCGTCGCGTACTGGAGCGCGGCTACCGGCATCTGGTCGCCGCCGCATCCGGTCGGCGCGCAGGACATCGCGGACAACCGGCTGTGCCCGCACACCGATCTGGCCGCCGCGTGGAACCCGCACCTCGGCGTGGTCGAGGTGCTCGCCGTCACCGACGACCTGCGGCTGTGCGTCTACCAGCTACGCAACCGGGGTGGCTGGGACGCGACCGCGCGGCGCTCGATCGTGTTCACGCCGACCTCGCCGGGTTCGCGTACCGTGCCGGACATCTCGCTGGCCGCGCCGAACCCGTACAGCGATCTGTCGCTGGCCTTCGGCGGACCCGTCAACAACCGGTACCGGCTGATGGCCGCGGTCTTCACAGTGCTGGCCTCCGGCGCGGTACCGGCGGGGGGCGGCCGGTCCGCGCTGCGCTGGAGCACCTCCACGGCACGGGTGGCGGTACCGACACCGGCGAGCTGGACCTGACCGGCACCCGGTAGTCGCCGACGTTGGGTATCGGGACCTCCCGCTCGCAGCACGTCGGCCTGCGCCGGCCGTGGCCCGCCCGCGTTGGTTACCTTCCACCGGACGTGCGAGGCAGTAGCTGGACCAGCAGCGCCACGGCTACGTTGACCGCGGCGAAGTAGATCAGGCTCAGGATGAACGCATGCGGATACGGGTTGCCGCCGGTCGAGTGCGACACGACGCCGTAGAAGATGACCCCGGAGATGGCCACGCCGAGCGCGTTGCCGGTCCAGAACCCGGCGTTGAGCACGCCGGACGCCGCGCCGGTGTGCTGCGGCGGGGTGCCCGAGAGGATGGTCGTGGCCAGCGGGGACAGCGCCAGACCCATGCCCGCCCCGTCGAGGACCAGCGCGGGGATCAGCCACGCGCTGCTGCCGGTGTCCCCGATCCACCAGACCGTGAAGATCATCAGTGTCAGGCCCACCGCGCGCATGCCGCCGCCGACCGCGATCACCTGCCGGCCCCATCGGGCGGTGAAGTGCCGTGCGTTCGTCGATGTGCCCAGGTACCCGGCGCCGGTGGCCACGAAGATCAGACCGGCCTGCAGCGGGTTGAGCCCCCGGCCGAACTGCAGGTAGATGGCGAAGGCGAGGTAGAACGAGGCCAGTGCGGCGAAGAACACCACCTGTGCGGTCAGTCCCGCAGTGAAGGCCCGCTGCTTGAACAGGGCCGGGTCGACCAGCGGCCACCCGTCGCGGCGCGCCACCGCGGCCTCGTAGCGGCCGAACACCAGGAACAGCGGCAGCGACGCGATCAGGCACAGCCAGGCCCACGACGGCCAGCCCCGCTGCCGGCCCTCGATCAGCGGCAGGACCACCGCCGTGGTCGCCGCCGAGACCAGCAACATGCCAACAATGTCCAGCCGGGGCTTTCCAGCGGCGCGGGACTCGGGCACGTGCCGCGGGATCAGTGCCATCGCGACCGCACCAATCGGCAGGTTGATCAGGAAGCAGCCACGCCACCCCAACCCCAGAAGGTCGCTCTGGATCAGTACGCCACCGATCAGCTGCCCCAGCACCGCGGCGATGCCCATCGTCACGCCGTACGCATTGAACGCCCGCACGCGCGCCTCGCCGGTGTAGGTCGCGGCCAGAACGGCCAACACCTGCGGAGCCATCAAGGCCGCGCCAAGCCCCTGCGCGATGCGCGCCACGATCAGGACGACCGCCGTTGGGGCAAGGCCGCACATCATCGAGGCGAGAGTGAACGCCGCCATTCCGACGAGGAACATGCGACGCCGGCCGTAGAGGTCGCCGAGCCGCCCGCCGGTGACCAGGCCACCCGCGTAAGCCAGCGCGTATCCCGCGACGACGAACTGGATCTGGGCCGCGGTCGCCTGCAGCTCGCGCTGCATGGACGGGATAGCCACGTTGACGATGAAAAAGTCCAGCACACTCATGAAGGTGCCGACGAGAACCACAAGCAGGGTGCTTGTGGCCGGCCGGTCGGCCACGGTGCGCGGCGCCGCCGGCGCGCCGCCGGCCACCGTCGATCCAGACTGGCTGCTCATCGAGATTGGTCCCCCGAAGTTGACTGTCGAGAACGGATACGTCATCGGACCTGCAATAGGTTCGGCTTGCGATAGTTCCCGTCTCGGCCGAGGAGCGTCAATGACGTCGGAGGTCATGAACGGGCCGAGTCACCGGACCAGTCCGGCGGTTCGTGCCGCATGCACGCGGATGGTCCGGTCTCCACCGACGCGGTGAGAGCTCGCCCATCCTGACGCCCGACGGGTGAGAGACAGCGCCTGTGGCGGCGGACGCTAGCGCCCCGAACCACGATGCATACCCGGCGTCCGGTGCGCATGACCTCTGAGGTCATTGACCCAGGCTCGGGCACGCACGAGGGTGATGGCGATACCGACAGGGAGCGCATGGAGTGAACGTGACGGTGAGCGGCACCAGCGTGGCGGACGGCCGCGCGCCGGTCGGCGAGCTGTTGCGGCGTTGGCGCGAGCTGCGCCGGCTGACCCAGCTGGACCTGGCCGGCCAGGCTGTGGTCTCCGCTCGTCACCTGAGCTATGTCGAGACGGGTCGATCGCGGCCGAGTCGGAAGATGGTGCTGCACCTCGCCGAGCGTCTCGACGTACCACTGCGGCAGCGAAACGAGCTTCTGCTCGCGGCGGGATATGCGCCGCTGTACACCGAGATGCCGCTGGAGTCGCCGGGCATGGCACACATCCGCGACGCGCTGTGTCGGGTGCTGGCCGGGCACGACCCGTATCCAGCCCTCGTTGTCGACCGGGGCTGGAACCTCGTGTTGAGCAATGCCAGCCTGCGGCTGTTCACCGATCTCGTCGCGCCGGACCTGCTTCGCCCGCCGGTGAACGTGCTGCGGCTGGCCCTACACCCGCGGGGAATGGCGCCGCATACCGTGAATCTGGCCGAGTGGCGGGGTCACATCCTTGCCGGCCTGCGCCCGCGCGTCGACCTGTCCGGCCGGCCCGGTCCGTTGGCCGCACTCTACGAGGAGCTGCTCAGCTACCCAGGCGGCGAACCCGAGTACCCCCTTCAACCCACCAACGTGGTGACCCCTTTGCGGTTGCACGACCCCGAGGCGGGCGAGATCGCGCTGTTCGCCACGATCGCCACATTCGGCGCGCCGCAAGACATCACCGCGGCCGAGCTTGCTATCGAGACCTTCTTCCCCGCTGACGACCGCACCGCGGACGTACTGCGGAACCGTTACGGATCAAGGTGAGGCCATGGCAACCTTCCTTATCATGCTGCGCCGCTCCGGCCCTCGGTGGGACCCGTCACGGGGCTGGGAGCGCCAAGCCGACGCGGCGGTGACCGCGTTCAGCCGCGACGGGTTCATTGTGGTCGTCGCCCGATCGGTGGGTGGAGGAACTCGACGACGAGTTGGATCTCGACGAGGCTCCGATATCGCGTTCGTCAGGCTGGTCCCGCTGGTCGGCGGATGATCGGCACTCGCCTCAGCCGGCACCGCAGTCAGGCGAACCGGTCCGCCGAGGACATTGGCAATAGTGGGGATGACGATGCCGCGCGTAAGGATCTGGTTCGTCGTGACCGTGGTGGTGCTCGTCCTCGTGCCCGGAGCTGGTTGCTCGTCCGGGTCGAGCATCACGGCGGAGAGCACGTGCGGCGCGTACCTCGGGAGTGAAACCCAGGAAAGGCATGCGTCCGCGGCCCGCATCTCGACGGAACTGAATGCGTACAGCGCGGGGAATTCGATGTGGGGCCGCAGCCTTGACGCCGAATGCGCGATGGCGCCCGACACGACGTTGCGCGCGTACTTCGCGGGGCAGCTGGCGTTGGACGTGCCATCCGTGGCGATGGAGCGCACGCTCAATGTTGGTGACACGGTGCTCGTCAACACGCTGGCGTATACGCGCGCGGCCCCGCGGCGCGGTGAGGTGGTCCTGTTCATCGCGCCGGAGTCCTGGCGTACCGGTGCGACCAAGGAACGGTTCATCAAGCGCGTCATCGGTGCCGGCGGCGATCACGTGGTGTGCTGCGATGCGCAACACCGGTTGGTGCTGAACGGTCACCCGTTGGACGAGCCCTACCTGTACACGGATGCCAGCGGCCGGGCCGATCCTACGAGCAGCGACGCGTTCGACATCGAGGTGCCGACGGGCCAGTTGTGGGTGTTGGGGGACCACCGGTCGCGCTCGGGCGACTCGCGGGAGCACTTCCTCCGGTTCGGCGACATTGCGCAGGCCACGGTCCCGGTGGAGGCAGTGGTGGGAAGGGCGTTCGTCGTCTTTGACTCGCGTGAACATGACGAGCCGCGCTGGCTGTCGGTGCCGCCCACGTACGCGGACATACCTGACCCGCCGCGGTCGTAACCAGCGTCGCTCGGACTACCGGACACGTTCATGTTGCCGTTGCCGTTGCCGTTGCCGAGGGCGCTACTCGCGTACCAGCGCGACGACTGGGATAACACGATCGGTCTTCTCCTGGTACTCGGCGAAGCCGGGGTAGCGGCGGGCCTGTTCGGCGTAGAGTCGATCCCGCTCCTCGCCGTCGAGAACCACGGCCCGCGCAGCGTACTTCTCGGTGCCAACCTCGACGGTGACCTGCGGATTGGCCACCAGGTTCGAGAACCAATCCGGGTTGGTGGGCGCGCCACCCTTGGTGGCGAAGACGAGGAGCCGGTCGTCGTCGGCGAGGTACATCACCGGATTGGTCCGCGGCTGACCCGACCTGCGCCCGCGGGTAGTCAACAGCAACAGCGGCGCACCCTCGAACGATCCGCCGACCCGTCCTTCGTTGGTGCGAAACTCCTCGATGACGGCGGTGTTCCAGTCTGACACGTGGTGCTCCCTCCGCCCGGCAGACCTCAGTGCCCCCATCATGCGGCAACGGCGGCCAGCGGGTCGGCATTTCGGTCCGGGCAATGACGAGCGGCGCGGCGCCTACGAGCTCAGCCGATGGCGTTGATGTCCCGTGCCGCCAGGATTCGGGTGAACACACCCCGCTGGGCGATCGCGATCATCGCCCGGCCAAGCTGCTAACAGGGACGCGCGCTCCGGCGTCGAACGCGACGCGGTGCCCACGGCCACGAGCAGTCGGCCGCGGATGTCGGGTTCGGTCGCGCAGGCCAGACTTGTTGCGGTAGGCGGTCTCGGCCGCGGGCGTGGCGCCCAGCGCATCCAGGCTGCGGCCATGGAACAGATGCAGCGGGGCGAGGCGAGGCGCCACGCGCAGCGCCCCTCGGCCATCTCCACCTTCTCCCGCGGCAGCAACGGTGCGTCCTCCAGCTGATACAGGATCTGGAACAGCTCGTGGTCGAGCGCGCCGCGGGCGAGTCTCCACGGTGTCGCGGGATGTGATCGACGCGGCGGTCACCGCGCATGGGGTGGGTGATCGGCGGTCGGGCGGAGGCTGCCGGCGCATGTGACGGCGTACCTGACGATGGGGTTGTGCCTGTTCGCCGACGACGACTACGAGGAGGTCGCGACCAAGGTCACCGGGTCGTTGGACCGGTGGGGGTGTTGGGACGTCCTGGTCGGTACCCACGTCCAGCGGGATTACCCAGGCCCGCAAACGGTTGGGCGCCAAGGCGATGGCCGAGGTGTTCGAGGGTGTTGTGCAGCCGGTGGGCGGGATGTTCACCTGGGGGGTGATGCTGCGCGACTGGCGGGTGTTGGCCATCGACGGGTTCGACGCGGACCTGCCCGACACCGACGCGAACGCGGCCGAGTTCGGTTACGCCGGCTCGGGGGAGAACCGGTCGGGGTACCCGAGAGCCAGGGTGGCCGCGATTCACCGCGGACCGTAACTTCTACTCCTGGCTGACCGTGCGCTAACGAGTAAGCCGGCCAGGTTGGCTCCTCATCCTCGGCGGTACCAGAAACTTCGGCCAATTAAGCAAATAGATGGTCGCAATTGAAATGAGCGACAACACAGCAATGGCCACCAGGAAAAACGCAACGATTCTTGTTAGATCCAGGGAAATCCAACCATGGTCCTCCGCCACCGCTAACACGGTCACCAGAGTGAGGCAATTCAGGAAGATCATGTTGGCCAGAAAGGCACGGTTGAGATCGTTCGCGAAGAATGCGTCCCCACGCAGCCCACTGCGCCACCACTTTGGAATCAGAGCCCAGCACCCTCCGAAGAGAACTACCCCGATGACAGCGACCACCTCTATCGGTAGTCCGCTGCGCGTATCTGTGGAGGCCGCCAATAACGCGTGCCAGGCGCGAGCTATTTGAACCATGACTGCCCCTCGTTCACTGCCTTCGCTCCGAACTCACTACCGAAAAGACGACCGACCGACGCTCCTATTCCGGCACCTACAACGGTTCATACCCGGCCAAGAACGAGCTGACCACTGCACCTGCCTGCGCGCAGGCCCGGAGCCGTGCCATACCGCCGGCAACCGAGGCTCCGGCACGATCCTCTCCCAGATGCACCCCAGCTACCTAAAGAGGCTCCGCCTCGGACCGTCGAGGTGGGTGGCCGCTGTGTGGTGACGTCGCGGCTGGTTGATCGGTTGGATGGGGGTATCTCCGGCCGTGATCCGACCCGGCAACCGACCGCGGATCACCGTCGCCGACGGCCGTAGGACAGTCACGAGGCCGCCGCCGCAGTCGAACACGACGACCTGCTCGTGAAAGAGAGACCGCGCTACCGCGGTCACGAGCGGAAGTGGCGAGTCAGCTCGTTAGCGTAACGCCGGCCCAGGCTGTCCGCGTGCGCCGCGATCCACTCGGTAAGAACGACCCCGCCGGTCGCGGGTGCGGTGGAGTCGGCCAGACCATCGGCCATGGCGCGGTACTCGTCCGCGGTGAGCAGCCGATCCCGTACGAGCAGGCCGACCAGCGCCGTCAGCGCCGGCAGCACGCGGCCGGGCACCGGTACGACGAGTGCCCGGCTGCCGACCGCGCGGCGGATGCAGTCAATGAGCTCACGGAAGGTGACCGTCTCGGGGCCGACAGCATCAACGACCTCGACGTCGGCACCGGCCCCCAGATCGGCGCAGAGGCGGGCGAGGTCGTCGATGTGGATGCCACGGATGCGGTACCCGCCGTCACCGCCGATCGCCACGACCGGAAGGTGGCGCAGCAGCCAGGCGATGTTGTTGATGAGGACCCCGTCGCCCCCAAAGAGGATGGCCGGCCGCGCGATGGCGTAGCGAATGCCGCTGTTGGCGAGGCCCTCCTCGACGAGAGCCTTGCCGCGGAAGTACGGGTAGGGCGAGCTCCGGTCCGGATTGGTGATCGAGACGTGTACGATCCGCCGTACCCCGGCGGTGGCTGCGGCGGCGAAAAGGTGCCGACTGTTCTGTACCGCCGTGTCAAAGGTGATGCTTCCGTGCGGGAAGCGCACCCAGTACGTGTTGTAGAGGGTGTCAACGTCGGCCAACGCCGCGCGCATCGCGGCATCGTTGTCGAAGGCTAGAGGCCGCACGTCGATCGGCGATCCGACCGGGGCCCGCTCGGGGTGCCCGGTCAGGGTACGCACGTGCCGGCCGCGCGCGATGAGTTCGCGTGCGATCGCGGCGCCGGAGTAACTGAAAGCGCCCGTCACGGCGTCCAGCGGCGTCTCGGTAATGGCGCAGACCGTCCTTTCTCGACTTGCCCCGGTGCGGTCAACAGGGTGGCGAGCAGCAGGGCGAGGGCCAGCGGCAGGATGAGCACACCGATGTGCAGCGTCGCGGTGGTGACCAGCGCGACGACCAGCATGAGCACGGCGATGCCCCTGGCCCATGCCAGCGGTGCTCGTGCCGGGGCATGCCGGCCGAACCCGAGCAGCCACGCCGCTAGCACGGTCGCCGCCAAGACCGCAACGGCCGGGAGGGCACCGGCAAGACCGTACGCCCGCACGAGGCTCAACCGTGGCTGGCGGCCGTCGCGCCCGGTAAGCACGGTGACGACCGGCAGGGCGAAGCTCAGCAGCACCAAGAGCAGCCCCCAAGCGAGAGCGAACCACAGGAAAACTCGTGCCGAGCGAGGCGGCTCATTCATCTGGTTCACCGCCGGAAGGCGAGGGAGAGAGGTGGTGGGCGCGCGGTCCATGCTATGCGGAGGAGCGCTCCCGCAGGGTGGACCGCGCGCCGATCGGGGACGTGACTAGGTGCGATAGACCTGGCCGGCGGGCCCGACAAGCACGTCGATCAGGGTGTACACGTTCTGGGCGAGGCAGTTGAGCAGACAAAACTGGCCCTCACGGACGGACCTGAACTGGTTCCAGTTCACGCCGTACTGGTCGTAGTTCTGGGTGAGCCCGAAGTACGCCCAGCCGAAAGCCGTGCTTGCGTCGGTGTCCGTGTATGCGTAGGAACGGATCCACGAACCGTCGCCGCACCAGTTGGTGCGGGTGTGGAAGGTGAAAAGCGTGCCGCCGAAGATGTTCTTTCCGTACCGGTAGTCATTGAAGTACCAGCAGGTGACGGTTAACGGCAGCACTTCATGCCCGACCGACGCCGGCGCGGGGGCCTGGGCGAGGAAGTCCTGCATGCTCAGCCCATGCACAGGCCCGTGTGCCACTTCGACGTAGGCCAGACGCTGGGTGGCGTCGGTGCCGCCGGCTCCTGTTCCGTGGCCAGCGGCCATGCTGGGGGAGGCGGTACCGACCAGGCCGGCGGCCGCCATGGCGGCTACGAGAAGGGACCGGGCCGCCCGCGAGCGATGCTGTCGAATCAACATCTCTGCTCCTTTCAAGCGTGACTCGGTGCGACGGAACTCTGGGATGCGGCCGGGGTACGGGTCGAGTCGGCCGGCGGGACTCCGCCGGTGAGGTCCAACGTGACCATCCAGGCGCCGTCGGACCGCCGCACCAGCGCCACCTTGAAGATCGGGTTGGATGTCGAAGGGTCGTTGTTGGTGAGGCAGTCGTCGGCCACGCCGGGGGTTGCCCCCCCGGCCCGGCAGATCGTGCCCAAGATGGTGGTGGCGGCCCGGTCACCGTTGACCACTGTGGAGCCGATACCGAGATCTCGCGCGGTCACCAGCTTCGGATCCACGCCGAGGGCGACCAGCTGGAATGCTGTCCGGCTTCCGGGATCTACCAGGGCCTTTGCCCGGTCGAAGTCGCCGGAGAACAGCGCCTGTACGTACGCCAGCGCAACCTGCCCCGGCTCGCGGCTGTCTGGAGAGGAGCCGGGACCGTTCGATGCTGCTGGGTTACCACAGCCGGCCAGGGCAACCAGTGTCACCAGGCCCCACGACCGGGCGCGTGCCGACCAGCTTCGACGGTTGGCGGTCAGCGTACGCACCGGTCACCACCAGCCGTACCCGTTGAGCGTCGCGTGGTGCACGAGGTTGCTGCATGCGCCGTTCACGCTGTCGCTCCACCAGTGGTTCTTGCCGCCACTGCGATAACCCGTGACCTGGACGTTGTGGTAGAAGTCCGCGCGGGTGGTCAGGTGGGCCCCGCACGCCAGCCAGCCGCTGAGGCCGAGAAGGAAGTACACCAGGGCCGCGAAGTCGTAGTTGACGAAATGACTGTTCGCGCTGACGTACCACCCCGAGTTGTCGTACAACGTATTGAAGCCGCTGAAGTAAGGCCCATAGGTGGTCCAGCCGTCGTACGGGAAGGCGTACGAGGGCCAGGAGGAGCTCAGGGTGCCTCCCGCACCGTAAAGCGGCCACTGGAGGTTGATGGCCTGCTGCGTGATGGTGATATTGAGTGGGTCGATCCACTGTGTGGTCGTGTGGGCACTCTGATAACTCGTCAGTATGCCGGCTGAGCCGCTGCGTGCGGCCGGCACGGTGGTGCTGGTCTGTGCGGCCGACTGACTCCCGCCGGCCGAGCCCAATCGGGCCATTAGTGTATCGGCGGCTGCCTGCGTCAGCTTTCCGGACAGGACCCGCGACTCACAGCTCCGGGGATTGAAGCCGATCTGCTCGGAGTACGTGGGCGCCGTTGTCGCCAAGACCTCACCGCTGATGCCGCACTGTCCCTCCGGTGTCCGGGGTCCCTGGACGACGGTCACGGTGACATCCGTCAACGGCAGCGAGGACGACTGCCGCTTCGAGTAGGTGATCCATCCATCCGCGCTGACGGAGATCCCGAGCTGTTCGAGCGCAGACGTCGATGTCGGTTGCGGTAGTGGTGCTGCCGTCGCCGGGGCGACCGCCGTCAATGTCAATGCACATGCACTAGCCAATCCGACGGCCGTGAACCGGATGAGCGGCGAGATAGCCCTGTGTTGCAGGATCTTAAACATGCTGAGTCAGCTCCTGACTTCCGACCGGCGCCCTGTCCCCAGGCAGCCGGTCTACCTCAGCGAAAAAGAAATAGATAAATATGTGGTACAGGGACCTTGGGTCGGCGAACAGGGACTTAAGTCCCTACTTGCGACGCGAACCACGGCCGTTTCAAGATCCTGTTAGCCCGAGGATGGTGAACGGGCGGTGCATGCGGCGGGTGACCCATCGGGTGGCTTCGGCGATGTCGGGTCGGCCTGCCAGGCGTAGGGCACCGATGGCGAGGTTGTGTAGGGAGGCCATGGCTCTGGGGCCGGATCTGGTGCGGGCGCGGGAGTCGTCCTGGCGGTAGACGGTGTCGCGGATCCAGTGCGGGCTTTCGATTCCCCACTGGCCGCGGGTCAGGCTGGCCAGGGTGGTTGGGCCGGCGCGGGTGCTGGCGAGGCTGGTGACGCCGAAGATGGCCACGTTGGACAGGGACCTGCCGTGCAGGTCGGTGACGGCGCGTTCGACGAGGAAGACCTGTTCGACATGGGGGAAGGGCAGGCCGGCGGGACGGGCCGGACCTGGATGGTGCGGGTCTCGACGCGGCCGTGGCCGCGGTCGGTCACGTGGTGGGTGATCGGGACCTGGCGCCAGTCCAGCGTGTCGAGGGCGGCGAACAGGCCGGCTGGTTGTCCTTGACGCAGAACACGAAGTCCGCTCCGCGGCGGCGCAGGTACTGGGCATGACGACGTTGTGTCTACAGCGCATCGGCCGTGATGACGGCACCGGCGATATCCGATGTGTCCAGCAGCGGCACGAACATGGGGATCTCGTTCGTCTTCGCGGCCACGTCGGTCTGGGCCAGCACCAGGGCGTGTTCGTGGGTAGCGGCGGCGAGCAGTGGACCTGGTTGCCGTCGGCGCCGGTGGCTGCCCGCACCGTCTTGCCGTCCACCACCAATGCGTACATCGCCGCCGCGGCGTGCTCATCGGTGCCGCCTGGCGCCGCGGCGGCACGTCGCGCCAGCCAGACACCGATCGCGGCGTCGAGCGCGGCGGCGTCAGCGCCGGTGACCACCCGCCAGATCGTGCCGATGGGATGGGATGCAAACGCCTGACTGCGCGCCGGGAGGTGGTGATTCCGCGTACGGTTGGCAGGTGGCGATCAGAACCGGCCAGTTGCGGTTTGGCCCGGACAACGGGCGCATGCTGCTGCGTACCGGCCGCAAGGGTGTGGGCTCGAGCGTCGGCCACGATCTGACCATCGAGGTGACCGACTGGTCAGTGGAGATGGACGTTCCGGAGACCGGGCCGGCCGGTGCTACCGCGACGGCTCGGGTCGAGTTGGGATCGTTGGCCGTGCGGGCGAGTACCGGCGGTGCGGCGCCGCTGGCTGACAAGGACTGGGGGGAGATCGAGAACAACGCCCGGCGGACGCTGGACGTCGATCGCCACCCGACGGCCACCTTCGAGTCCACCCGCGTGGTCACCGGCGACGACTGCGCCACGATCAGCGGAACGCTCACTCTGCACGGGGTCGCCGCCCCCATCGACATCGAGGTGTGGGACGTGATGCCCGACCGGTACCGCGGCACTACAGTGGTGACCCAGTCGGCACATGGAATCAAGCCGTACTCCGGGTTTCTCGGCGCGCTGAAGGTCCGTGACGACGTCGAGGTGGAGATCGAGGTCGACCTCACCGTCGACCGCGAGGTGGATCTTCGTGCTCAGTCCGCCGCGGGAGCGACCCAGCGCCTCACCGTGCGTCGCGGCCACCGCGGCCGCGCTGGTGCCCCCTTCTTGCGGGCGCCAGCCGCATGCTGGTAGGCCCGCACGATCGAGGTGTCCACGCTGATCACCCAGTCGACGGGATGGCCAGCCTCGTACACCTGGGCATGGGCGAGAACCCGTTCCCAGGTGCCGTCCCCGGTCCACCGGCGTAGCCGCTCATGGCAGGTCTTCCACGGCCCGTACCGCGCGGGCAGGTCCCGCCACGGCGCGCCGGTGCGCAGCTTCCACAAGATCCCGTTGATCACCTGCCGGTGATCACGCTCACCCCGGCCCACCATCCGTCCATCGTGGACGATCACCGGTCGAAGATCGACAGGACACGCTCTAGCCCGACTTCTGCTCCACCGCCGTTGGCCGAAGACGCATCGACCCGAGTACCGCACCACCCGGCCCCCGCGCCGTG
This sequence comes from Micromonosporaceae bacterium, assembly GCA_016880465.1. GTDB lineage: Bacteria > Actinomycetota > Actinomycetes > Mycobacteriales > Micromonosporaceae > EFPC-2. Next base: position 76 of record JAEHDK010000168.1, on the reverse strand, counting down.
ATGAGCGGGTACCGCTCCGGCGCCAAGGGTACCCACAACCCCTCACCGGAGGGCACGTTCTCGGGGATCGGCGCGT
>JAEHDK010000167.1 GCA_016880465.1 Micromonosporaceae bacterium | reverse complement strand
TCGGTGTCACCGCGCAGGCACACCCGTGCCGCGTGGGGCGTCACCAGGGCGATCGCCTTGTCGATCCAGGTCGCGGCGTCTAGATGGCTGGGCGCGTTGCCCGGCCGATTGACCAGGAACAGCACCTTGGACCGTTCCCGATCTTGTAGACAGTGACCACAGTGGACACTGATCTACGAGGAGTCGATCAAGATGGGGAGCACCCGTCGGAAGTTCACCCCCGAGTACAAGGCGGAGGCGGTACAGTTCGTGGTCTCCTCCGGCAAGCCCATCGCGGAGGTGGCCCGAAATCTGGGAATCGTCGAGGGAACCTTGGGGAACTGGGTGGCGAAAGCGCCAGACCGGGAACAGCGGGTCCTGGGTGTTGGCGTCGAGCACCCGGCGCACGACCAGCCAGCCGGTGATCTCGTATCGGGTGCCAGTGAAGGCGGTGAACTCGACCTCGGCCACCTGGGCGTCGGAGATCAGCTCACCGGTGTCGGGATCGGTGACCGCGCCGGGGTAGTGCACCGGCATGTACTGCTCGTCGGAGATGCCGGCGATCGCGGCGTCGACCGCGGGGTTGCGGGCAATGGCGAACGAGAACCTGGCTTCGGCGTTGACGACCGCGGCGACCACCTTGCCGCTGCAGTAGGCGCAGTCGCCGCGCACGAGGATGTCCTCCGCTCGCGCGCCGGCGGCTTTGGCGGTGTTGATGCCTTCGGTGACCATGGTCGCCGCGCCCTTGGCCGAACCGGCACGGCCGGCCCGCAGCCGTACCCCGGCCAGCACCGGCGCCGCGGTTTCGGTGCTGATCGTGACCGCCAGCGGGGACAGTCCCCGGCGCAGGATCGCCTTTCCTGCGATCTTCGTGCGCCCGAACGAGGCGCCCTGCTTGGCGTGCCCGTACACCGGGCGCAGCAGCGAGTCGATGTCGACGAAGGCGCGTTCGCCAATGCCGTCCAGCACCGCAGTCTGCTCGGCCAGGGCGACCAGATGCTTGCGCAGCACCGCCGACAACTGCCGGGTGTGGCCGTGGGTGAACTCGCGCAGCAGGATACCCAACGTGGCGGCGGCGTAGACCCCGCTGAACACCTGCTTCATGCCGCCGGCGCGGATGACGTCCAGGTCATCGATGCTGTCCGCGCCGACGGCCATCCCGGCAATGATCGAGGTCAGTCTCGGCGTCGGGTTGGCCGCGCCGGACTTCACCCGCTCATCGACGAACCTCACATGCTCGTCCAGCAGCCGCGACAGTCCGGACCGCTCGGCCAACTCCAGCAACGGCACCAAGCCCGCATGCGACACCAGGTTGTTGTCGTCGAACACCGCGCCGTCAGCGCGCCAGGCATGCAATGCTTGCACCGAGAGTGCCCTTCCAAGCCGGTGTGAATCGAGTCCTAGACAAACCCGATCATCCCAGCCCGCAGGGCACTCTCATCACATCTCCTCGCCGTTTCGATCGCAGCGGCCCGATCTCATCCACGGATCGAGGCTAAATGGCTTCCGGGCCCTAGTAACCGGGGAAGAGTTGACGCAGGTCGTCGAGGGTGGGCTTGCCGTCACTGACGGTTGGGTCTGGCGTGTGCTTCGGGTCCATGCGGCCGGAAACGAGCCGCATGAGCCCCTCGGTGGGCAGTTCGAGCCATCCGGCACCGGGCCGGGTCGCGGCTGCCTGCTCGTCCAGCAGTCGAAGCGAGACGTTCTCGCCGATCGTGAGCAGGTACCTGCCATCCGGCCCGGTGGTGGTTATGACGAGCTCAGCCGGGGCCATCCGGGTCGCGGTCGTGCGGTCGGACACCTCGGCCGCACCGGTGACGAGGACGTCGATCAATAGCGGTACGGCCGCGGTAGCGAGCGTCGCCTGCGGGTCGAACGCCACCCGTATGTCCCAGTTGTGCAGCGTGTGCTCGATGAGCCGGAGGGTCAGGTAGGTCGAGAGATCGACCAGGTCGAGATGGAACGGCACGCGTAACCGCTCGCGCGTCGCGTCGTCCAGACCCTCCACCACGGTCAGGTACCGCTCGTCGGCGTCGACATAGTCGCTTACCATCGCTGCGGGCGTCTTCGCGTTCCACCGTGCCCAGATCGGCTCCGGGTCGATCGGCGCCGTTACGCCGTCAAGGGCGGCGCCTACGGCGGCCAACCCGATCTCGGCACCGCTCCCCAGATGCGAGTAGACCTGCGCCACCGTCCAGTTGCGTGCGTACGAGGGTCGGGTCAGGTCGGCTTGGTGGAGCCGCCCGGCGAGGGCGGTCAGCTGGTGGTGTGAGATCCGGAGGATCGGGAGAAGCTGGCCATTCATCTGAGTGCTCGCATCACCTGTTGGAGCTGTCTGGTGAGCGTTCACGGTGAACCTGGCGGGCGACGACATCGGTCGTGTTCTCGCGCTGGACCAGCCGCTCCCAGATCCACAGGTAGCTGCCGACGCAGTCGAACTGCGGGTAGCTACGCTCCTGGTAGATCTCCGTCAAGGCGCCGTCACGCGCCGTGCCTGCCCTGTTGATGTCCACGATCCGCTCCTTGCTGGTGGTACCTGCCGGGCCCGCGAATAGCGTCGCGTTGCGGTACCAGGGTGCGGATCCGTAGTCGCTACGGAGTTAGCGTTGTGCGGCGAGGGCGCGCAGTTCGGCGCGGGTGGTCGTGCCGGTCTTTGCGAGGAGGTTGGCCACGTGCGTCTCCACGGTGCGGGGCGAGACGAACAGCCGGTCGGCGATCTGCCGGTTCGTCAGGCCGTCGGCGACGAGCGCCAGCACGTCCATCTCGCGGCTGGTCACGCCGATGCCCCGCAGGTGCGCCGGCACCGGGGTGCCTCCCCGGCCTCGCCGCGTCGGCGTTCCGGTGCGGCGCAGCAGATCGCGGCAGGTGCGGGCGAGTTGGTGGTCACCGGACCGCTCGAACGCCTCCAGGTCGGCGCGCAAGGCCACGACAGGCTCGCCCCATCCGTCCGCGACGGCCGCCTCCAGCGTCAGCAGCCGCAGCAGTCTTCGCCACCAGTGCTGTCCGGCCAGAGTCTGGTCCCCGGCGTCGAGCAGCGCTTGCGCGTCGTGGTGCCGGCCGGCACGACCGGCCGCAACGGCATCGGCATACTGCAGTGCGCCGCGGTTGACGGCCTGCAGCGTCGCCGGCGAGCCGCGCAGCCGGTCACGAGCCTGCGCGCCGCGGTCGTCGAGCACCGTGCGCAGCAGGACCCACAGACCCCAGACCAGTCCCGGACCGATGGAGCCGTCCGCACCGAGCGCCGCGACGCCGCTGTCCATGTGTTCGTTCGCCCCGGTCAGGTCGTGAGCCATCAGGTACCGCAGGGCACGCACGGCTGACACGGCCGCCGGTGCCTCCGTGAACGCGTGCGGTCGGGCCAGCGCCGCCTCGATCACCCGCTCCACACCGGCGACATCCCCGGCCACCGCGCGCCCCGCCGCCACGTACAGGTCGGCCATCGTCTGTGACCGGTACAGGCGCAGCCGTGCCGCCTGTTCGGCGTTGTGCCGCGCCGCCGGCTCGGCGGCCCGCGGTCCATCGACGCGGAAGATGCCGTCGATCTCCATCAGGTCGACCGAGGTGACCACGGCCAGCATGCCGGTGTCCATGGCCAACTCGCGGGTTTCGCGGAGCGTTACGGAGGTCAGGTGGTCGTACAGGTCGAGAGTGCCCACGCCCATCAGTGCGGTGACGCGCAGGGGACGCAGGCCGTGCTCGGCGGCGAGTTGCGCGGCCCGGGAGAACGCGTCCCGGGACACCACCGGATCGCGTCGCATCGCGCATCGACCAAGAACGGTCAGTGCCGCACACCACGCCTCCGTACGCGTTCTCTGCTGGGCCGCGTCGGCAGCTTCCGCGGCGGCCAGACCAGCCGCCCGGTCAACGGCGGCCTGAGCGAGCCGGCTGGCTCGGTCGAGCTCTCCGGCGCCAAACGCCGCGTCGGCGGCAAGGACCAGTGAGCGAGGGTCGTCCGGGCGACCCGCGCGTTCGATGTACCGTTCGGCCACCATCCAGCGGCTGGCGGCAAGCGCCGCCTGCGCCAGCCGAAGGCACAACTCGGCATGGTCGTCGCCGCGGACCTCGTCGAGGACGTCGGCACCGACCTCCAGCGCTGCTGTGGGCTGACCGCGCAGCGCGAGCACGTGCACGCGGTCGATCGCGATGGCCGGGCGCAGTGCCGGCGCCGCCGCGGCCCGGTCGAGGAGGTCATCGGCGCCCTGTAGCGCCCCGGCAGCCAGCGCACGCCGGGCCAGCCGCAGGAAGATCTCGGCGGCCGGGCGGGCATCACCGGCGGCGGCCAACAGCTCTGCCGCATGGAGCTCGTCGTCTGGTCCGCCACGCCCCTGGTATGCGAGCGCGGCGCGGCGGGCGAGGACCGCCCGCTGCGGGGCGAACACGGTCGCCAGGACCGCATCGCGGGTCAGCGCGTGCCGCCACCGCACCTCGTCGCCGCCCTCCACCAGCAGCTGAGACCCGACCGCGGCGTGCAGGGCGTTGATCACCACTTCCTCGGCCAGCCCGACCACAGCGGTCAGTACACCGCAATCAAGATCGTCCCCAAGCACCGCCGCCGCGTCCACCACCCGGCGCTGATCCGACGTGAGCGGGGCCAAGCGCTGTGCGACGAGTCCGGCCAGCGTCGGCGGTACCGGTACCGCCCCCTCGGCCACACTCCACGGCGGATCCGCCCCGCGAACCCCGGCGAGCAGTTCCTCGACCAGAAACGGCAGGCCCTCGGACCGGTCGACGACGAACCGCCGTACCTCCTCCGCCAGCGAGGCGCCGCCGTTGCAATGCTCGGCCAGTACGGCGACCTCGGCCGCATCCAGTCTGGGTAGCCGCAACACAGTCACAGCATCGGATCGGACCAGGCGATTGAGCGTCCCACATCAGATCGCCTACTTTGCCGTCATGAATCCCGGCGATCGCCTTCTCGGCATGAACCTGGGTCATGGCGGACATTTGACGCACGGCCACAAGGTCAACTTCAGCGGCCGTTTCTTTGAGGTGCATCAGTACGGCGTGTCTCCCGCCACCGGGCGGATCGATTACGACGCCCTCCGCGATGTGGCGCTCAGCACGCGACCCAAGGTCATCGTGGCCGGCGCAAGCGCATATCCCCGTATCATTGATTTCGATGCATTTCGCCGGGTGGCGGATGAAGCGGGTGCGATCCTGATCGTGGATATGGCCCACATCGCGGGACTGGTGGCGGGCGGCGTGCACCCCAATCCCGTGCCGGCCGCCGACATCGTCACCAGCACCACGCACAAAACGGTGCGCGGACCACGAGGCGGGTTCGTGCTGTGCCGGGAGAAATGGGGGAAGGACGTCGACCGCGTGACCTTCCCGGGTATGCAGGGCGGCCCCCTCATGCACGTGATCGCCGGCAAGGCGGTG
>JAEHDK010000166.1 GCA_016880465.1 Micromonosporaceae bacterium | reverse complement strand
GGAGGTAGGGCTAGTACCATCGCGCCTCCCCCACGTCGACGTATCCGGCCAGGCCAGGGCGCCCGGAGCGCCACTCAGCCTGCCGGGAAAATTCTTGATAAGTCTGGTTATGTCAACGATTGAGGGCGTTCGGCGACACGGCAGCCTGGCAGGCATACGGCACAGCGCGCGCCCCAGGTCGTCCTGGTAGTGCCGTAGGAACAGCTCCGTTGCCCAAGATGGAGGGGCGCGCCTTGGGCACCGGTACCGTGTGTGGGTGCGCTGCTGGTTGAGTCGGGATCGTCTCGCCCTCATAGTTGCTCTGCTCGCTCCGTTCGCCGTCTCGGTAGCGCTGGTGCCGTTCCGTGACCGTTTCGCCAACACCGATGTCGCGCTCGTTCTGGTGGTGGTGATCGTGGCTGTCGCGGCGAACGGGTACCGGCTCGCCGGGATCTTGGCGGCGCTGTCCGCGGGAGTGTGGTTCGACTTCTTCTTCACCCGGCCGTACCAGCGGTTCAGCATCGACGACCGGTCGGACATCGAGACTTTGGTGCTGCTGCTCGCCGTGGGCGTAGCGGTGACGGAACTGGCCGTGTGGGGTCGTCGGCAGCAGGCGCTCGCCAGCCGCGAGGCCGGTTATCTCGCGGGCATCCAGGCTGCCGCGGAGGTCGGCGCGACCGGCGGGTCTGGTAACGAATTGATCAAGGCGGTCTCGGATCAGTTGGTCCGGACGCTCGGACTACGCGGGTGCCGCTTTCAACCCGGCGTGTCGGGCGTTGGGAACCCGCCGCGGCTACGGCGCGATGGGCAGGTTGTGTGGAGGGGCGCTGTGTGGGACGTCGAACGCAAGGGCCTACCGGTGGACAGTGAAATCGAGCTGCTCGTGGAGAGCGGGGGGCGTCTGCATGGCCGGTACATGTTGACTGCGGCCCCCGAGATGCGCGCTTCGCTGGCCCAGCGCCGGGTGGCCGTGACGTTGGCGGATCAGGTCGGCGCCGCGCTGGGGTGACTACGCCTGGACCCACCATGACGTAAGCAGAGGTTGTCGCGAGCCGGTAGATGCCGCCCACCGTTACCTGCCGAGGTCGCCCGCTACGGCGACGAGGCGTGCCACGCCTGGCGGGTCACTCCGATTCGTGGCTGGCGGTGGACGCGGCGCGGCGGCGGAGCCGGCCGGCGATGTGGGGGTCGCGGTCAAGGGTGCGGGCTGCGGTCGAGTGCAGCTGCCAGGGCACGTTGATGACCATGACGCCGGGCTCGAACAGGAGCCGGGCCTTGAGCCGCAGTGCTGACTGGTTGTGCAGCAGCTGTTCCCACCAGCGGCCGACGACGTACTCGGGAATGTAGACGGCCACGACATCGCGGGGGCTCTCCCGGCGGATGGTCTTGACGTATTCGACGATGGGGCGGGTGATCTCCCGGTACGGCGACTCGATGACCGTCAGGGGTACCGGGATCTGCTGGTCTCCCCATTGCTGTTGGAGTGCGCGGGTGTCGGCGCCGTCGACGTTGACGGTGACAGCGGTGAGGGTGTCCGGGCGGCTGGCCCGGGCGAAGGCGAGTGCCCGGAGGGTGGGTCTGTGCATCGTGGAGACGAGGATGACGGCGCGTACGCGGCTGGGTAGGACGCCGTCGGCGGAGCTGGGCACGAGCTCGGCGCGGACGGCGTCGTAGTGCCGGCGGATGCCGCGCATCATCAGCCACAGCAGGGGTATGGCGATGACGACCAGGTAGGCGCCGTGGGTGAACTTGGTGGCCAACACGATGACCAGCACGAGTCCGGTGAGGCAGCCGCCGATCGCGTTGATGAGCCGGGAGCGGTGGATGCGCCGCCGCGAGGCAGGGTCGCGCTCCGTGGCCAGGGCGCGGTTCCAGTGCCGGACCATGCCGAACTGGGACAGGGTGAAGGAGGTGAACACGCCGAGGATGTAGAGCTGGATGAGGCGGGTGACGGAGCCGTCGAACGCGGCGATGAGCGCGGCGGCGATGACGGCGAGGGCGATGATGCCGTTGGAGAACGCGAGCCGGTCGCCGCGAGTGTGTAGCTGGCGGGGTAGGTAGCGGTCCTGGGCCAGGATCGAGCCCAGCATGGGGAAGCCGTTGAACGCGGTGTTCGCGGCGAGAATGAGAATGGCGGCGGTGGTGGCCTGGATGTAGAAGAACATGACCGTGT
>JAEHDK010000165.1 GCA_016880465.1 Micromonosporaceae bacterium | reverse complement strand
GGCTCGTCCGGGGGCAGCCCGAGTTCGGCCCGAGCTGCCGCGCGGTCCATCGGTGCGAACAGGCCGAGGTCCACCCCGTTCGGCACGATGTACCCGGTGGGGTCGCGCGCCGCATCGGCCAGCCGCTGTGACGGGTAGATGCGCGCCCGTACGCCGCCGGTGCCGAGCCGGGTGAACCGCCGCTGCCACGGCGTGTTGACGTCGCTGCCGTACAGCGAGAGCACCCGCGGCACACCGCGCACGAGTCGGGCCGCTGGCGCGGTCAGTCCATAGTGGACATGCACGAGGTCGTACCCGCCACGCCGGGCCCGGCCGGCCACCCGCGGGGCGGCCAGCAGGTAGTCCGCCGTGCCGCGGGATTGCGCGACCACCTCGACGTCGACGCGGTGCCCGAGCCGGCGGACCGCCTCGACCTGGTCACGGACGAAGGTGCCGCGGTACGAACCGCGCTCCGGCCACAGGTTCGTGACCGCCAGGATGCGCAGCGGCCTCATCCGGCCGTCTCGAAGTACGCCTTCACCTCGGCGACCACCCGGTCGAGCTGCGCGTCGGTGAGCTCCGGGTAGATCGGCAGGGACAGGCACTCGTCGGCGAACGCCTCGGTCTGCGGCAGGTCGCCGCGCCGGTGGCCGAGGAAGCCGTACGCCGGCTGCAGGTGCAGCGGGATCGGGTAGTGCACCCCCGCGCCAACCCCGTTCGCGTTCAGGTGTTTGAGCAGCGCCTCGCGGTGCCGGGTCCGCACCACGTAGTGGTGGTACACGCTGGGTCGGTCCGGCGGGTCGGCGAGGAACCGGAGGTCCCCGACGCCCCGCAGCGCGGCCGAGTACGCACCGGCCAGGGCGACCCGCCGCCGGTTGTCCGCGTCGACGCTCGGCAGCTTCGCCGACAGCACCGCCGCCTGCAGCGTGTCCATCCGGTGCGCGTACCCGACGATCAGGTGCTCGTACTTGGTGGTGCGGCCGTGGTCGCGCAGCATCCGCACCTGCGCCGCGAGGTCCGGGTCGTTCGTGGTGACCGCACCCGCATCGCCGAACGCGCCGAGGTTCTTGCCCGGGTAGAACGAGAAGCACCCGGCGGCCTCGTACGCGCCGGTCCGTACCACCGTCCCGTCCGGTCGGACCAGCTGGGCGCCGTGCGACTGCGCGGCATCCTCGACCATGGGTACCCCGGCCTCGGCGGCGACGGCGGCGATGGCCGGCAGGTCCGCCGCGCGGCCGTGGATGTCGACCGGCATGACGACCTTGACGCCGTCGATCACCGTACGCAGTGCGGCCGGGTCCATCGCGCCGGTGGCCGGGTCGATCTCGACGAACCGCGGGCGCGCGCCGAGCCAGGAGATCGGCTCGGCGGTCGCGACGAACGTGTGCGCCGGTACCGCGACCTCGTCGCCCGGGCCGACCCCGAGCGCGTGCAGGACGAGGTGCAGGGCCGCCGTACCGGAGCCCACGCCGATCGCGTGTCGCACCCCGCAGAACGCGGCGAACCGCTCCTCGAACGCGGCGAGCGCCGGGCCCTGGATGAACTGGCCGTTCTCGATCACGTCGCGCATGGCGGCGTCGATCGCCTCCCGGTGCCGGGCGTAGTTGGCCTTCACGTCCACCAGTGGAATCTTTGACATGGTCACTCCGAGGTCAGCGGCGGGTACGGTTGGTGATCCAGCCCCACCGGGCACCGTAGCTCATCGATGGTCTTGGTTTGCCGGGCGGCGGAGCCGACGACGACGGCACCCGGCGGCACGTCCCGGGTGACGACCGCGCCGGCGCCGATCAGCGCGCGGGTGCCGATCCGTACGCCAGGAAGGATCGTGGCGTTTGCCCCGATGCGGGCCGCGCGCTCGATGTGCACCCCGCGCAGGCACCGCGACACGTCGGGGCAGCGCGGGAACGGCACGTTGGTGAGGGTGACCCGTGGCCCGATCCAGACCTCGGGCTCCAGCACGGAGTACTCCGGGATGAAGCACTGCGAGTGGATGCGGACACCGTCGCCGAGCGTGACGTGATGCTCCACAACGGACAGTGAGCCGACCGAGACGTTGTCCCCGATCGTATTCGCCTCGCGCAGCAGTACGTGGTGGCCGGTGGCGAAGTGGTCGCCGATCCGGTTGCCGGCGTAGATCACCGTGTGGCTGCGGATCACCGCCTGCGCACCGATCACGGTGTCCCCCGCGCCGTGCCGGCCGACGAGGCAGAGCTCCTCGACGACCGAGCCGGCACCGAGCCGGACCCCGGGCGCCACGACCGACAGCGGGCTGACCTGTGCCTCGACGGGCGTCCTGGCCGCCGGCGCGGGCCCCGTCATGCCGGCGCCTCGACGGGGACCTCGACTCCGCCCTGGCGCAGCGAGGCGTCCACGGCCTCCAGCACCGCGACCACGGCCACGCCGTTCCAGCCGTCGGTGCGCGGCCGGTCGCCGGTACGCGCGCACTCCAGGAAGTGCCGCACCTCCTCGGCGAGCGGCTCGGTCATCTCCAGCCGGGGCACGTACATCGCGCCGTCCCGCAGCCGGTACTGCCAGGCGTGGTACGAGTCCGCGTCGAGCCGGTCGGCGCCCTTGTCGAACACCTTCAGCCGGGCGTCCGCGTCGAGGTCGTCATAGACGATCATCTGCCGGCTGCCGACCACGGTCGTACGCCTCGTCTTCGACGGGTCGAGCCAGCTCACGTGCATGTGCGCGAGCACCCCGCCCGGGTACCCGACCGTCACGAATGCCACGTCCTCGACCGACTCGTGCAGGTACCGCGCCCCGCGCGCGGCGGCCCACTCCGGCGGCCGGCCCACGATGAAGTTGGCGATCGACACGTCGTGCGGGCCGATCGACCAGAACGCGTTGATGTCGCTCTGGATCCGGCCCAGGTTCAGCCGCTGCGAGTGCAGGTAGAGCACGTCGCCGATGTCGCCCTTGTCGATGATCTCCTTCATCTTGCGTACCGCCGGCACGTACTCGAACGTGTGCCCCACCATCAGCACGCGGCCGCGCTCCTCCGCCCGGCGGGTGAGCGCCAGCGCGTCCGCGGTGGACAGCGCCAGCGGCTTCTCGACGAGCACGTGCTTGCCGGCATCGAGCAGCGCGGTGCCCAGGGCCGCGTGGGTGGCCGCGGGCGTAGCCAGCACGACCGCGCCCACCTCGTCGTCGGCGAGCACCCGGTCGAGATCGTCGGTCACCGTCACCTGCGGGTAGTGCGCGGCGGCCCGACCGCGCCGCTCGGCCGAGGTGTCCACCAGGTACCGCCAGCGCGGGCCCGCGAGGTGCTGCAGGTTGCGCGCCAGGTTGGGGCCCCAGTAGCCGAAACCGACCAGCGCTACCGCGTCTGCCACCCGATCTCCCATGGTCACCCGGTGGGCTGGGGTTGCACCACCTGCATCTCGTCCTGGGTGCCGGAACCCGCCGCCAGCTCCCCCCGCGCCAGCAGCACCCATCCGAGTCCCAGCACCGTGAACAGCAGCGGCGGGAACAGCGGGTCCTCAAGCGCAGGTGACAGGAACGCTACCAGCACCCCGAACAGCAGGGTCGCGGCCGCCCAGTAGGCGACCGGATGGGCCGGCGCACTGCGCGGGCGGGCCGGGTTCCACGCCGCCCGCAGCAGCGGCCGGATCAGCAGGAACTGCCACAGCAGGTACGCCGCCAGCCCGATCAGGCCCACCTCGACCGTGAGGTGCAACCAGAACGTGTCGACCTGCTGCTGCGGGGAGTCGTGCATGTCGAAGCCGCCCCGGCCGAACCGCGGGTCGAGGTTCCAGTCGGGGTCGTTCTTCTCCGCGACGATGCCGCCGAACTGTCCCACCCCGTACCCCAGCAGCGGGCTGTGCCACAGCAGCCGCAGGCCCTGCTGGGCGTAGAGCAACCGGATCTCCCGCTGGGGCACGACCTTGGCGCAGTCCGCCGCGTTCTCGTTGCCGGCGACGCAGTAGTCGTCCGTGCCCTCCTGGCCGCTGGGTACCTCGATCGCGCTGAACACGCCGGCGAGCCGGCGCTGCAGTTCGGCGCGGTTGCTCGGCCGGATCGCCAGCTGGGCCAGGAACAGCAGGCCGACCGCCAGGACCGCGGCCACGGTCGGGCGCCACCGCCGGCGCAGCCCACCGATGAGCAACGCGCCCGCGACGAACCCGGCGGCCGACTCGCGGGACTGCGTGGCGGACAGCGCGAGCGCGAAGAAGCCGAACAGTACCCACCAGCGGGCCGGCGTACGGTCCCGGCTCGCGAACCAGGCGAGCAGCCCGAGCAGCGCGATGGCCAGCACGTGCCCGAGGTGGTTCGGGTGGTCGAACAGACCCTGCGCCCGGTACGTGCGCGACCAGGTCAGGTCGAGCCAGCGCAGCGCCTGGTAGCTCGGGGTGCCGACGATCATCTGCACGATCGCCACCGCGGTGTTCACCGCCAGGATCACCCCGGCCCCCCAGAGAAACGGCGTCACCTGGGACCAGGTGGGGCGTAGCGCGCGCCAGGCGTAGAACACCAATACGCCGCGGAAGTAGACGAACAGCCCGTCGCCGATCAGTCCGGGCGAGGAGTGCCCCACCAGCCCCGCCACGAGCATCACGAGGCCGAGCAGGACGAGCACCAGATCCGCCGGCGTACGCAGCTCGCGCCAGCGCCGCGCCACGGTGAACTTCACGACCGTGACGCCGAACAGGATCAGGTAGAGCGTGTTCTTGAGCGTCTTCGGCCACTCCGGCAGCGGTGCGGTCGACCCCGCGCCCGGCGGTGCCGTACGCGACGCGAGCAGGTTCTGCACCCACGGTTCGAAGAGCACCTCAACCAGCAGCACGCCGAGCAGCCCGAACAGCAGGTAGTCGAGCAACCGTGACGCGCGCGCGAGCCGACCTGCCGGGGCGGCCGCGCTAAGCGCCTGGTCAGACAACACGTGCCTCCCCCGGGCGGTAGACGGCTGTGCGAACCTATCATCGGCGCCGCGAGCGCTCCCAAACCGGCGAACCTGCAGATCGCCGGATGGTGGTCCGGTCAATCGACGGCCGGCGCTGCATGACGTCGACCGCCGTCGCTGGCGTTCGCGGCGCCCGGCAGCCGGGCCTGGGCGACCAGGTCGCGGATGTGTCGGCCCAGCAGGGCCGCACCGGCCAGCGCCACGACGACGGCCGCGCCAGCATCCAGGAGCACCCGCCGGGTACCGCCCGCACCCGCCGCCCCCAGCGCCCGGGCGGCGACCAACGCCAACGCCACCGTCGCCAGCGCGCGCAGCGCCGGACTCACCCACGGCATGTGGTACCTGCGCCAGACGGCCACCGTTGGGCCGCCCGCAGTGACCGCCGTACCGGCCAGGTAACCGATGCCCACGCCGGCCGCGCCGAGCCGACCACCGAGCACCGCCACGACGAGCAGCCCGGTCAGGCAACCGGCCAGCGCGGAGAGTACCGGCGTACGCAGCTGCCAGCCGTCCCCGCTCGACAGCGTGTTGACCGCCGCGACCGCGCAGACGGCCAGGTACGTGGCGCCGAGCATGAGCTGCAGTACCGGCGCACCGGCCGCGTACCGCGGGCCGCCGAAGAGCAGGAGCACCTCGCGGGCGAGCAGGATCCCGGCCGCGAACAACGGGGCCAGCAGGACGAGCAGCGCGCGCGTCGAGAGGTCGGCCTGCCGGCGCACCGCGTCGACGTCCCCGGCCCCGTGGGCGCGGGCCATCGCCGGGAACAGCGCCAGCCCCAGCGCCCGCGGCAGGAAGTACATCGGGGTCACGAGGGTCACGGCGGCGGTGAAGTACGCGACCTCGACCGCCGTCGCGAAGTGCGCCGCGAACAGCTGCGTGCCCTGCAGGAAACCGTTGCTGGCCAAGGTACCCAGGCAGGCCAGCAGCACGTACCCGAGGATCTCGGTACGCGGCAGCCGGCCGCCGGCCGCCGGCCCGCTCACCTCGCCCCGCACGAGCCACCGCGCCACGATGCTGAACACGCCGTAGCCGAGCGCGAGCGGTACGAGGTAGCCGGTCCAGCCGGCCGCCACCACGACCACGGTGGCAAGTACGGCGAGCCCCGACGTACCCAGTTCCAGCCGGACTTAGGCCGGCACCCGCTGGTACCCTTAGAGAGTGGACTTGTCGATGCTGT
>JAEHDK010000164.1 GCA_016880465.1 Micromonosporaceae bacterium | reverse complement strand
TCGGCATCCGCGCCGGCTCGGCCATGGTGTTCGTCCGCGTCCGCGACAACCCGCCGCTCGTGGACGTGTTTTCGCCGGTGCTTACCGAGATCGAGCCGACCGAGCCGCTCTACGTGAAGCTCTCCGAGCTGACCAACCGGATGCCGATCGGCCGGCTGTACTGCACGAGCGACACGGTGTGGGCGTCCGTCCCGGTCTTCGGCCGGGACTTCCAGGCCACCCACCTGATGCTCGCGGTCCAGGTCATGACCGGGCTCGCGGACGAGCTGGACGACCGGCTGCACGGTGAGTTCGGCGGCAAGCGGTTCTTCGGCGAGGGCGACAAGCCCGCTCGGCCGGAGGACGGCGAGCACCGGACCGGCATGTACCTCTAGCGTCGGCTTTCCATCGCCGCCGGCCGGTCGGCGGCCCCTCACCGCCGGCTGTTGACCATGGGCGCCGGCCAGCCGACACCGGCGCTGTCGGCGCTGGCGCCGGAGGCCACGTCCCGGGCGGTGTCGTCGGCGGTGTCGGAGGCGATGAAGTAGGCCGGCCGGTTCTGCACCGCGGTGTAGAGCCGGCCGATGTACTCGCCGAGCAGGCCCAGGCACAGCAGCTGCACCGCGCCGAGGAACAACACCGCCACGTACACCGAGGCCCAGCCCGGCACGGTGGCGCCGAGCAGGAAGGCGGCCACCGCGGCCGCGGTCAACCCCAGGCACAGCAGCATCCCGGCCAGCCCCAGCCAGGTCGCCACCCGCAGCGGCGCGGCGGAGAAGCTGGTGATCGAGTCGGCGGCCAGCGCCGCCATCCGAGACAGCGGATACTTGGTCCGCCCGGCCGCCCGTTCCGCCCGCCGAAAACCCACCTCCCCGGAGGCAAACCCCAACCACGGCACCACCAGCCGCAACACCGGACCCCGCTCCGGCAACCCCCGCAACGCCTCCACCGCGGCCCGGCTCAACAACCGGAAATCGCCGGCATGCGCCCGCACCTGCCCACCGGCCAACCGGCGCATCAACCGGTAATACCACCCCGCGGTGACCCGCTTGAACCAGCTATCCGCACCCCGATCCGCGCGCACCCCATACACCACATCCAAACCCTCCGCCCGGGCCAACCGCCACATCGCCCCGATCGCCTCCGGCGGATCCTGCAGATCCGCGTCGATGCTGACCACAAACCGGCCGCCGGCCCGCATCAACCCGGCCAACAACGCCGCCTGATGCCCACTATTGCGCCGCAACCGAATCACCCGCAGCTGCGGCCAACCGGCCCGCAACCCGGCCAACACCCCCGCCGTGGCATCCCCACTGCCGTCATCGACGGCCACCACCTCATAGCCCACACCCAGCCCGTCAAGCACCCCCCGCAGCCGGGCCGCGGTCAACGGCAACACCTGCTCCTCATTGAACATCGGCACAACAACCGACAACTCAGGCGCCATGGCCCCCATGCCGCTCACCCTCGCTCCAGGACGTAATCGGCGAAACGCTACCAGCCCTCGGCCCCGATCCTGCTCGCCGACCGGACTGCCTCGCCGACCGGACTCCCTCGCCCACCGGACACACCGCCCGGACCACACACCCCGGCTATCGGCCGGCCGCGGCGAACTCGTACACGTCCACGCCCGGTGCGCGGAACCGCAGCTCGGCGTACGGCTCAAGACTCGCGGCGTACGGCCTGGTGTGATCGACGAATATCCACCGTACGCCCAGGTCGCGCAGGCGCTGGGCGGCGTCGCGGGTGGGATGCGCGATGAATCCGTCGTTGAGCTCGAGCAGCTCCGGGTGCCAATAGTTGACCGTGATCGCCTCCCGCCCCTCCGGCGCGAGCTGAACGGACCTCGGCGTGTAGGTCCATCCCTCAAGCAGGACCTGGCGCTCACTGAAGGCCGCGACGACGAACCTGCGGCTGTCGCAGTGGACCGGCTCGACCGGCGTGGTGCAGTGCCGGTTGGTCATGACCAGGTCGTCGACGCCGGAGTGGTCGCGGATCCACCGAGCGGCGTCTATCTCGCCGCGTGACGTCGCCCGGTCGTAGCTCATCGGGACGTTGACCGGCAACCCGGGCAACCGCGCCGGAACGACGGCGTTCCACGTGGTCACCACGCCGGCCGAGAGGACGGCGAGCGCCATCGCGGTCGCGGCGGTCCGCAGCCGCTGGGTCCGTGACTCGTCCGCGAGCCAACCCATCAGGCCGGCGGCCGCCAGCACGGCGCCGGCGATGGCGATCATGATGAGCGCGCGCCCCCAGGCTCCCGGCTCCATTCGCCGAACGAGGAGGGGGCCCAACGAGGCCACGACGGGACCGGCGAGGATGCCCACCGCGACGACC
>JAEHDK010000163.1 GCA_016880465.1 Micromonosporaceae bacterium | reverse complement strand
CGGGCCGCCGATCCCGATCTCGCGGTGCGCCAGCTGCACCGGCTGGCCGAGGCCGCCCGGCGGGCCGGAATGCCCGATCCGGTGGCTGCCATCCGTACCGATCGCGACCTGCGCGACCGCCTCGTCGCGGTGCTCGGCGCCAGCGCGGCACTCGGCGACCACCTCGCCGCCGACCCGGGCGAGTGGCGCGCACTGTCCACCGTGGACGACCTGCCGGCCGTCGAGCCGGACCGCGTGCCGGCGCTGCGCCGCGCGTACCGCCGGAGTCTTCTGCGCATCGCGGCGGCCGACCTGACCGGCGGCGCGGACGTCGAGCACACCATGGCCGAGCTGTCCCGCCTGACCGACGCCACGCTCCGCTCGGCGTTGGCGATGGCCGTACGCGAGCTGCCCGGCCCCGGGCCCGCGCTCGCCGTTGTCGCCATGGGCAAGTGCGGCGGCCGCGAACTGAACTATGTGTCCGATGTGGACGTCATCTTCGTCGTCGCGACGGACGACGACCTGGCCGCCGGTACGTCGGCCGCGGCCCGGCTCATCGAGATCTGTGGGCAGGTCGCGTGGCCGGTCGACGCCGCACTGCGTCCCGAAGGCAGCCGCGGCCCGCTCGTCCGTACGCTGGCCAGCCACCTCGCGTACTACCGGAAGTGGGCGCGCACGTGGGAGTTCCAGGCCCTGCTGAAGGCCCGGCCGGCGGCGGGGGACACCGCGCTCGCGCAGGAGTGGCTGGCCGCGCTGGCGCCGCTCGTCTGGCACGCCGCCGAACGCCCCGAGGCGGTCGAGGACATTCGCGGGATGCGCCGCCGGATCATCGCGAGCGTGCCGCGCGACGAGGTCGATCGCGAGATCAAGCGGGGCCCCGGCGGGCTGCGGGACATCGAGTTCGCCGTCCAGCTGCTCCAGCTCGTCCACGGCCGCGCGGACGAGTCGCTGCACTCACCGTCCACACTGGAGGCCCTGCGGTCGCTCGTGGCCGGCGGGTACGTTGGCCGCGACGACGGCGAGGCACTCGTCGGCGCGTACCGGTTCCTGCGTACGGTCGAGCACCGGTTGCAGCTGCAGCGGCTGCGACGCACCCACACGGTGCCGGTCGACGAGCCGGAGCTGCGTTGGCTGGCCCAGGCGCTCGGGTACCGGCCGGACGCGCGCCGGGACGCGGTGGCGGCCTTCCGCGCCGACTGGGTCCACCACGCCGGCCAGGTACGCCGGCTGCACGCCAAGCTGTTGTACCGCCCGCTGCTCGAGAGCGTGGCGAAGGTACCGGCCGAGGCCCTGCGGCTGCCGCCGGAGGCCGCCCGGGCCCGGCTGCAGACGCTCGGCTTCGTCGAACCGACCCGCGCGCTGCACCATATCGAGGCGCTCACCGGCGGGGTCTCCCGTACCGCCGCGATCCAGCGCACGCTGCTGCCGGTGCTGCTGGAGGAGTTCGCCGACACCCCGGAGCCGGACCGCGGCCTGCTGGCGTACCGGCAGGTCTCGGAGAAGCTCGGCGCGACCCCGTGGTACCTGCGGCTGCTGCGCGACGAGGGCCCGGTGGCGATGCGCCTGGCCCGGCTGCTCGGTCTCTCCCGCTACGTCGCCGACCTGCTGATCCGCGATCCGGAGGCGCTGCGGCTGCTCGCCGACGACGCCGAGCTGGCGCCGCGGTCCCGGCAGTCTCTTATGGACGGTTTCCGGGCCGCCGCCGACCGCCACCTGGACTCCGGGCACGGCGACCCGGACGCCGCGATCGCGGCGGTACGGGCGCTGCGCCGGCGCGAGCTGTTCCGGATAGCCAGCGCCGATGTGCTCTCGTCGGCCGGTGACGGCCTCGCCCCGCCGCCGGTGGGCGTGCTGGCGGTCGGTGAAGCGCTGACCGACGTGACCGACGCGACGCTGGCCGCCGCGCTGCACGTGGCCAACCGCGCAGCCGGCCTGCGGTTCGCCGTGATCGGGATGGGCCGGCTCGGCGGGTACGAGACGAACTACGCCTCGGACGCGGACGTGCTGTTCGTCTACGAGCCGCCCGAGGGCATGCCGGACGACGCGGCCTCGGGCGCCGCGCACGGGGTCGCCGAGGAGCTGCGCAGGCTGCTGGCCGCCCCGGCACCCGACCCGCCGCTCGGCGTCGATGCCGACCTGCGCCCGGAGGGCCGGCAGGGACCGCTCGTGCGCAGCCTTGCGGCGTACGAGCAGTACTACGCCCGGTGGGCCCGGGTGTGGGAGTCGCAGGCGCTCCTGCGCGCCCGGCTCGTCGCGGGGGACGCCGATCTGGGTGCCCGCTTCCTCGCGCTCGCCGACCGGACCCGGTACCCGGCCGGCGGGCTCAGCCGGGCGCAGACCGTCGAGATCCGGCGCATCAAGGCCCGGGTCGACGGCGAGCGGCTGCCGCGCGGCGCCGACCCGCTCACCCACGCCAAGCTCGGCCGCGGCGGGCTGGCCGACGTCGAGTGGACGGTGCAGCTGCTCCAGCTGCGGCACGCCCACGAAATCGAGGCGCTGCGGACCCCCGGTACCCTCGCCGCGCTGGCCGCGGCGCGCGAGGCCGGGCTGGTCGGCACGGCGGACGCCGACGCGCTG
>JAEHDK010000162.1 GCA_016880465.1 Micromonosporaceae bacterium | reverse complement strand
GGTTGAGTCGGCCGCGGCCGGCACGGCCGCCGCCCGCGGCGGGGCGAGCGACCGGCCGGCCCAGAGGTACACCCCCGCCAGCGCCATCCACGCGGCCATCACCAGGAACAGCAGCCGGTAGTCCACAACGGACACAAGGGCGGCCCCGACCGCGATGGATATCGCCTGCGGTCCGCTGATCAGTGCGTCCGCGGCCGTCGAGGCCCGGCCCATGAGCGCGGCCGGCGTCGCGCGCTGGAGCAGCGTCGAGAAGCCCACGATCACCACCGGCAGCCCGAACCCGGCCACCGCCAGACCCGCAAAACCCAACCACAGCTGGGGGTACGCGAGGCTGCCGCAGCCCAGCGCGAAGGCGATGATGCCGGCCGCGGCGGCGGCGACCTCGCCCAGCCGGCGGACCACCCGCGCGGCGACGAGGCCGCCCAGCAGGCCGCCCACGCCCTGGGCGGTGGAGAGCACGCCGACGAATGGTGGCGTCCGGTGCAGGCCGTCGTCGACGTACGCGAAGATCAGCGACTCGCTGAACCCGACGAGCAGGCAGGCGAGCGCGACACCGGCGACCGTACGGCGTAGCGCCGGCTGGCTGACCAGGTGCCGTACGCCCGCGCCGACCTCGGTGAGCCAGTGCAGCTCGCCCCGCTCCGGCCGGTCCTCCCGTACGCGCAGAGCGGCAACGGCGCTGGCCGCGCAGGCGAAGCCGAGGATCGCGATCGCGGCGACGAGCCACCCGCCGACGGCACTGTAGATGCCGGCGCCGACCAGCGGGCCGATCAGCCGCAAGCCCTGGCGGACCGTCTGCAGCGCACCGTTCGCGTCGGGCAGCAGCTCCTCGGGCACGATGATCTTGATCAGCCCAGTGAGCGCGCCGCCGACCGCGATGTACGACAGCCCGTACGCGGCCGCTACCGCGTAGATGAGCCAGAGGCTGCCGCGCCCCTGTACGAAGAACAGCGGGACCAGGACCCCGGCGGTGACCAGGTTGGCGGCGATCAGGAACGGCCGGCGGCGGAACCGGTCCACGACCCAGCCGACCAGTGGCGCCAGGGCCATCGGCGCGACCATCGCGAGGATGGTCACGCCGGCCAGGCCGTTGGAGCTCGTCAGGTCCTTGACCCAGATGGCCATGGCGAGCAGCAGGATCGACTCGCCGATCATGCTGGTGACCAGGCCGGCAAACAGCAGGCGGAAGTCGGGGCGGCGCAGGACAGCCTTCATCGGGTACTCCCCGGAGTGTCGGAGACCATGGGTACGCCCCACGCGACCAGGCGTACGAGGCGGGCGTCGTCGGGCCGGCGGCCCTCGTCGGTGAAGCGGTCGAGGTATCTGGTGTAGATCGCCTCGATCTCCGCCGAGATCCGCTCCAGCTCGGCGGCGGACAGCCAGGCCTGCGACATGTTGGCGAACGCGGCCTGCCGCCACTGCGACGGCTCGGCGCGCCGGCTGCCGAACCAGGCGCGCAGGGCCTGGTACTCCCGGCCGAAAAGCAGCTCGGCGGCCGCGTCGCCGGCCACGGCGGCCTCGGGGCTGTCGGCTTCGCCCCACGATCTGGTCTGCACCACGAGTCGCCACGGGCGCTGCCGGCCGGACCCGCCCCCAGCCTCCTCGACGTAGCCGTAGCGGGCGAGCTGGCGCAGGTGCCACGAGGAGTTGGCCGGGCTTTCGCCGATCCGCTCGGCCAGCTCGGTGGCGGTGGCAGTGCCAGCGATCATCAGCTCCTCCAGCAACCGCAGCCGGACGGGGTGCGCGATCGCGCGCAGCGCTCGGGGATCGCGGATGTCGCGATGGGGAACGTCGGTCACACGATGAAGGATATGTTTCGAAAGACTTGCTTGTAAAGAACCCTTCCGACTACAGAGTGCGGCGTCGGCGTGGCGTGGGGTACACGTTTGGGCCCGAGGGGTCCATACTGGTTCGGTTCAACTCCCTGCCAGGTTCGACGCCTGCCCAAGATTCGTCGTCCTGCAAGATTCGTTCGGGAGGCTGTCCCGTGCCTCGTGGGCCAAGTCCGATGCTGCGCCGCCGCCGCCTCGGCACCGATCTCCGCCAGCTCCGGGAGGCCGCCGGCCTGACCGGTGAACAGGTGATCGCACGGGTCGGTTGGGCGTCGGCGTCGAAGCTCTCCCGGCTGGAGAACGGCCGCAGCCGGCCCGATCTCGCCGACGTCCTCGACCTGCTCGACGCGTACGGGGTCCGCGGCGCCAAGCGCGAGGAGCTGATCGGTCTCGCCCGCGACGCGGGCAACACCCGGGGCTGGCTCCGCGAGTACCCGGTCATGACGCACCGCCAGCGGGCGTACGCCGAGCTGGAGTCGAGCTGCATCGACATCCGCGAGTACGCGCCGGCGATCGTGCCGGGCCTGCTGCAGACCAACGGGTACGCCACGGTCCGGATCCACTCGTCACTGCCGCTGCAGGAGCCGGAGACCGCCAAGGCCGCCGACCCGGATGCCGAGGTGCGCGCGCGCCTCGCCCGGCAGCGGATCCTCAACCGGGAGGTCGACCCGCCAAGCTACGAGGCCGTCCTTGACGAGGCCGCACTGCTGGGCCGGGGCGCGCCGGCCGACGTGCTGCGCGAGCAGCTCGAGCACCTGTGCCGGCTGGCCCAGCTCCCCAACGTCACGCTGCGGGTGCTGCCGAGCGGGGCCACGATCGCCGACTCGTACCTGCCGCACACCGGGTTCTCGATCTACCGGTTCGCCGATTCGGGCGATCCGGACACGGTCGCCGTGGAGGCGCTGGCGTACGACATCGTGCTGGTCGAGAAGGCCGATGTGGCCCGGTACGCCACGGTTTTCGAGTGGCTCAAGCGGGCTGCTCTGTCGCCGGAACAGTCGCAGGCGTGGCTGGCCGAGGCGGCGCAGCGGCCGGTTGGGCCGGCATCCCGTACCGCACCCCGGCCCAGGCGGGGCGAGCCGGCGGCGCAGCACCCGGACGACCAGTAGTCCGGGCCGAACGGCCGACCCCTGGGGGTGCTATCCGCCCAGGGGGTTCCCCGGCTGCCCGAACGGCAAGGTTCACCCGTTCGGGCGGTGACTCGTAGGCATCGGGACGAATTTCTTGCGTTGAGCCGCGGCCGTACGTGAGCATGTCTCCTAGCTGCACTATGGAAGTTCCACAGATGGACTTCCGTCACGCACGGTCCGCTCAGGCTCACGCCCCCGGAGAAACCCATGCGGTACCTGATCGTCCGCACGGACGTCCGCAACGTCGCATTCGACGAACTGGCGTCCGCGTGGGCGCATGGGCACCGCGTCCGCGACGAGCGCACCACCCCGGAACCACGCCGGCAGACCATGTTCGCCGAGGACCGCGACGCCGCCCTGCATCTCGCCCGCGCACTCGCGTCCGTCGGGCCTGTCCGCGCCGGCCGGCAGCGGATCAAGGTCGTCCGGCTGGGCGAGCCGCCGAACCGCCGGTAGCCGCTGGCCGGAGTCAGGATTCGTTGACCCACTCGGTCACCAGGAAGTGGGCGATCGACGCGCCCATCGGCAGCCCCACCCGCTCGCCGTCCCCGGTACGTACGACCTCGCCCCCGAACACCGCCGCGACCTCGCTGCGGGTGAACCAGTGGGCGTGCGTGATCTCGGTCGGGTCGACCCGTACCGGCGCCGCCGGATCCGCGTACGCCGTGAAGCCGAGCATCAGCGAACCCGGGAACGGCCACGCCTGGCTGCCCACGTACGTCGGGTCCGCCACGACGACGCCGACCTCCTCGAAGACCTCGCGGACGACCGCCGCCTCGGCGGACTCGCCCGGCTCCACGAACCCGGCGAGGCAGGAGAACCGCCGCACGCCCGGCGCCACCGCCCAGCCCGCGTTGTGGCCCAGCAGGCACCGGCCGTCGGGTCCGGCCACCCCGTCGTTGACCAGGACGATCACCGCAGGGTCGGTACGCGGCCACAGCTGTTCGCCCTCTTCGTCGGTACGCACCCAACCACCGCCGCTCGGCGTCGTGGGCCGGCCGGTCGCCGGGGCGTACGCGTGCGCGGCGTGCCAGTGCGCCAGCGCCACGGCGGTGATCGCCAGTCCGGCGTCGCGGTCGTCCAGCGCATGCCCGACGTCCCGCAGGTTCACCGTCCGCGCGCCGGCCACGTCGGGCAGCGGCGCAGCCACCGCGAAGTACGGCGTACCGTCGTGCTCGCCGAGGAACAGCCGGTCGGCCGGATCGGCGGCCGGGGCGCCCTCCGGCGCGAACAGGACGAGCGAGTCGCCGGTGACCAGAAACCGACCGCCGCCCGCGATGTCGACCACGACGACCCGCGAGCGTGACCAGGCCAGGGCCAACCAGTCGGCGTCGGTACGGCGATGGGCGGCCCGGTCCACTGTGGACCTGGCTAGCGGGGGTACCGCCCGCCGGCGCGCGGCCTCCGTCACGACTCGTCGACCGGCAGCACCGACCGCTCGACCGGCATGAGCGCGGCGAGCGACGGCTCGACCCGGGCAGCGTCACCAAGCACGACGGTGACCGACCCGGCCGGGGCGAGGTACCGCGCGGCGACCTCGGCGATGTCGTCCCGGGTCACCGCCGCCAGCCGGACGGCGTGGTCGGCGAGGTAGTCCAGGCGCAGCCCGAAGCCGGCGTACGTGCTGGCCAGCCCGGCCAGCCCGGACTGGGTCGCCATGCCGAGCTGGAGGGTGCCGAGGGCGTACTGCCGGGCCTGTTCGAGCTCTGCCTCCTGGGGCGGCCGGGTGGCCATGCGGCCCAGCTCGTAGATCGTCTCCAGCAGCGCCGGCGCGGTGACCTCGGTCGCCACCTCCGCGGTCGCGACGAGCGTCGAACCGGCGATCGAGTGCTCCACATAGGAGTGCGGGCCGTACGTGTACCCCTTGTCCTCCCGGATGTTCTCCACCCAGCGGGACGAGAAGTAGCCGCCGAACACCAGGTTCGCCAGCTGGAGCGCGGCATGGTCCGGGTGGGTGCGCTCGACTGCGGGCAGCGCGATGCGCAGCGACGACTGGATCGCGTCGGGCCGGTCCACCAGCGTCAGCGGCCCGGGGCGCAGCGGCGGCGTCGCGGGCAGCTGGGCCTGTTTGCCGCCGCCGTTCCACCCGGACAGGGCAGCTTCGGCGGCGTCGAGTGCCCGGGCCGGCGCGACGTCACCGACGATCACGAGCGTGGCGCCGGTGGGGTGCAGCCGCTCGGCGTGCAGCGTACGCAGCGACCGCGGCGTCACGGCGCGGACCTGCCGCGGTGTCGGCGTCTGCACGGCGTACGGGTGCGTGCCGTAGACCCGCCGGAGCAGCGCCACGCGGGCCAGGTGCGCCGGCTGCGTCTGGGCGATCTGGATCCGGTCGACGAGCCGGTCGCGCTCGGTGTCCACCTCGGTCGTCGGGTACGCCGCATCGGTCAGCACCTCGGCGAGGATCTCCAGGATCCGGTCGAGGCCGGAGCCGAGCGCGTTCCCGCTGATGAGCAGCCGGTCCGGGTCGGTGCCGGCGTTCAGTGCCCCGCCGACCGCCTGCAGCTCGGCCGCTATGTCCATGGTGGACATCTTCGACGTACCCGAGAAAAGCGTCTGGGACAGCAGCGTGGTGCGCGCGACGAACGGCTCGCTCCGCCTGGTCGTGCCGAGTGGCACCCGCAGCCGCAGCTCGACGAGCGGTACGGCGGACCGCCGGATCGCGATGCCGGTCAGTCCATTGGGGAGAGTCCGCTCGACCACCTTGGGCAGCGCCAACTTCCGGTTCGGCCCGAGCTCCGGCATCCCGGTGAAGACCTCCGCCGCCGTGCTCATCGCGCCCCTCCCGCAATGACCTCGACGGCGGCGCGCCGCCCCGGGCGGAGCATCCCGGCCGCCGCCACGACCTCGGCCTCGGTCACCTCGCCCAGCAGCCGGGGCAGGTCGTTGACCAGGCTCGCATCGCCGCGCTGCTGCTCGATGACCGCCAGGTGCAGCGCCCGGCCCAGCACCGCGTCGGTGTCGCGCAACGTGTGGGTGGCCATGCGTGCCTGGGTCCGGGCCAGCTCGCCCGGCGTGAGGCCGTCGGTCGCGATGCGCTCGGCCTCCTCGTCGATCGTGCGCAGCACCTTGTCGACGTCCCCGCCCGGCGGCAGGTTGGCCTGCAGGACCAGGGCGGTGGGGTCGCGTACCGCGAACGGCTCACCCATGAACCCGAGGTACCCGCCGATGCTCGTGACCGTACGGTCGCGCAGCACGAGCCGCTGGACGAGCCGGGACGCGTCCCCATCGGTGAGGACCTCGGCGAGGACCACGTGGGGCAGGTAGGCGGCGAAGTCCTCGATCGGGTCGGGCACCCGCCACGCCGCGGCCACCGCAGGCAGCGGCGCCAGCCGGTCGGTGTACGCCGCGCGGCGCTCGGCCTGCATCGGTGGCTCGGCGAAGCCCGGCCGGACCGGCGCCGAGCGCTTCGGCACCGTCGCGAAGTGCCTCTCGACCAGTGCGGTCGCGGTGTTCACGTCGAGGTCGCCGGCCACGGCGAGCACGGCGTTGCCGGCCGCGTAGTAGTCGCGGAAGAACTCGGCGGCCTCCGCCACGGTGGCCGACTCGAGGTCGACGAACGAGCCGTACCCGTCGTGTGCGTTCGCGAACGTGTCGAACATGACCGGCGGCAGCTTCAGCCACGGAAAGCCACCGTACGGCCGGTTCAGCACGTTGACCCGGATCTCCTCCTTGACGACGTCCACCTGGTTGCGCAGGTTCTCCTCGGTGAGCCGCGGCCCGCGCATGCGGTCCGCCTCCAGGAACAGCGCGCGCTCCAACGCGTTGGCGGGCATGGTCTCGAAGTAGTCGGTGTAGTCCAGGTGGGTGGAGCCGTTGAAGGTGCCGCCCGATCCCTGTACGTACCGGAAGTGCGCGAGCTTCTCCAGGTTCTGCGAGCCCTGGAACATCAGGTGCTCGAACAGGTGGGCGAACCCGGTCCGGCCCTCCGGCTCCGACCGGATGCCCACGTCGTAGACCACCGCGACGCCGATCACCGGCGCGCTGCGGTCCGGGGCGAGGACGACCCGCAGGCCGTTGCCCAGGGTGAACCGTTCGACCGGGTACTTCGTCGCCGGGATCCGCGGCGCTGGTGGAGTTCGTGGCACGCTTGCGACCCTAGCGCGCCGCGGTGCGGCGCCTCCCGCCGACGGCATAGGCGACGAGGCCGGCCAGGAACCCGAGCAGCGGGAGGGCCACGAGCCAGCGCCGCCAGTCGCGGCTGTCGAAGGCCGGCAGGCTCACCGCCGGGGTCGGCGCCGCCGATGCG
>JAEHDK010000161.1 GCA_016880465.1 Micromonosporaceae bacterium | reverse complement strand
CCGACCCGCTGGCCCAGGCGCGCGACCGGATCGGCGAGGCCACGTCGGCAGCGCGGGACCGGGGGCGCGACACCGTGCTTGCCGGGCGGGCCGAGGCGGTCGCGTTCCTCCGGTCCGGGGCGGACGACGGGCTCAGCTGGGCGCAGGGGGTGCTGCCACGCCTGGTCGACGGCCTCGTACCGCACCTGATCGCCGTCGTGGTACCCCGGCTCATCGACGGCGCCGTACCGGACATCCGGGCCCGGGTCGTACCGGTGGTGATCGAGGACATGACCACCGACCCGCGGGTTCGCGACCTGGTCGCCGAGCAGAGCCGCACCGGGCCGCCGCCCGCCGACGGGCGGGTCGACTCGCCGCTCCGCCAGGTCATCGGCACGCGCGACCGAGGTACCACGCCCGCCGGTGGCGGCTGATCGCACGCTGCTGAGCTGGCCTTCGACGACGCCTCTGCGGTACCGCCGGATGGTAGAAATAGCCCATGGTGCGCTCTGACCAGCACCGTGCGGTCACCCGCGAGCTGCTGGTCCGGTACCTCGACGCGTGGACGCCCGCCGCCCTGCACAGCGGCCGGCGGGTGACCTACGCCTCGAACGGCGGCACCGATCCGGCGGTCGCCGCACTGCGGGTGTTCGGCGAGTTCGCCGACCGGCTGGCCGGCCACCAGCTCGCCATGGTGCTCGCCGAGCCGGACGAGGACACGGCGGCCGCCCTCGACGCCCGGCTGCGTGTCGTGCACCGCGAGGTCGGCGGCCCGGCCGAGGTGACCGTGCGAGTCACCACCGGCGAGCTGGGCGGCGCCCTGCGTGCGCAGAAGGCGATGAGCACCCCCATCTTCGGGTACCTGGAGGACGCCGCCGATCCGGTGCCGATCGCGGGCGGGAAGCACACCGAGCTGTTGCTCGCCCTCGACCCGGCGGATGCGGGCGAACCGACCCGGGCACTGGTCGAGCGGTACCGCACGGCGCTGCACCGGGCCGGGCTGACCGCCGCCTTGCACGTCGAACTCGTCGACCACAGTGGACAGTCGAGGCTGCTCATCTTCGCCACCGGTGTCGCGAAGCACCTGGAGAAGTTCAAGGACGAGCTGTGGGCCGTCGACGAGTACGCCGGAATCCGCTACCGGGACCCGCGCGACGACGGGCAGACCCTGCTCGACATCTCGCTCGCCCCGGACCTGGCGCCGCTGCGTCGCGCCATCCTGCACCGGGTGACCGGTCGTGGCCGTACGGTCGCGGAGCTCCGCCAGTACGCCCAGGCCGAGACGGTCTACCGGGCCGGCGACGTCACCCGGCTGCTCACGCCGCTGCTCGGCTCGGGCGCGTTGAGTCGGGAACCGGAGAGGGGCCGGCTGGCCCCGGACACCGTGATCGCCCCCGGCCGGTCCCGGGAGTGAGCCACGTCGGGCCGGCGCCGCGCGTCGCTGCGCGGCAGCGGTTGTCAGCCGGGGTACGGGTGGTGCGTGTCCGTGAACGCACCGAGCACGGCGGACCCGGCCGGGGCCAGTGACCCGGTCGTGGCGAGGTACCCGGGCCCGTGCCACGCGGGCAGGTCGGTCGGCCCGGTGCGCAGCGCGAGGAAGTGCCCGCCCGCCTGGGTGACCACGAGCGAACCGGCGGCCAGGTCCCAGGCGCTGACGCTGAGCCCGTGGGCGACGTCGGCCCAGCCCGCGGCGACGTACGCCAGCGCGAGGACGGTACTGCCGAGCCGGCGGACCGAGGCATACGTCTGGACCAGCGTGTCGACCCGGGCGAGCGCTCGGTCGCGGTGCGCGGCAAGCTCCCGCGGTGCCGGGTACGCGGTGAGCAGCACGGCCGCGGTCTCCGCCGAGGCACCGGAGCTGCGCAGCCGGACGCCGTTGCGCCACGCGCCACCGGCCGCGGCCGTGAACAGGTCCTCGCGGATCGGGTCGTAGATCGCGGCCGCCACGACCTCGCCCGCGACTGTGGCCGCCACCGAGGTACAAAAGAACGGCAGCCCGTGTACGAAGTTGGCCGTACCGTCGATGGGGTCCACGTACCAGTGCACGGCGCCGGTTCCGCGCGTGCCGGTCTCCTCCCCGATCACCGCGCTGTCGGGTTCGCCGGCCAGGATCATGTCCCGGATGCGCTCCTCCGCGACCCGGTCGTGCTCGGTGACCGGATCGTGCCGATCCCGCTTGAAGCTCACCTCGGGTCGCGCTCGGAAGGCCGACCGCAGCTCGGGCCCGACGCCGGTGGCCGCCGCGACGGCGACGTCCATCAGGTGCCGGGCGTAATCGGCATCCACAATGGCCATCCAACCACGCGGCGGTCGCCGCCCGCCGCCGAGCGGCCGGCCGTGGCGTACGGTGGTCGGGTGCGGATCGGGCTGTTCGTCACCTGCCTCAACGATCTGGCCTACCCGCAGACCGGACGGGCGGTTGTCGCCCTGCTGGAGCGACTCGGCCACGAGGTGGTGTTCCCCGCGGAGCAGACGTGCTGCGGGCAGCTGCACGCCAACACCGGCTACCGCACCGAGGCGCTGCCCCTGGTGCGCCGGTTCGTCGACCAGTTCACCGGCTTCGCGGCCGTCGTCGTGCCGAGCGGCTCGTGTGCCGCCATGGTCCGCGACGCGTACCCCCGGCTGGCCGCCGCCGATCCGGCGCTGTCCGCCCGGGTCGAGGCGCTGACCCCGCGGGTGTACGAGGTGAGCGAGCTGCTGGTGGACGTCCTCGGGGTGACGGACGTGGGCGCGGCGTTCCCGCACCGGGTGACCTACCACCCCACCTGCCACGGGCTGCGCGTGCTACGGCTCGGCGACCGGCCGCTCCGGCTGCTGCGCGCGGTCGACGGCATCGAGCTCGTCGAGCTGCCGGCCGCCGCGGAGTGCTGTGGTTTCGGCGGCACGTTCGCCGTGAAGAACCCGGATGTCTCGGGCGCCATGCTGGCCGACAAGTGCGCCGACCTCGCGGCGACCGGCGCAGCGTACGTGGCCGCGGCCGACAACTCCTGCCTTGCCCACATCGGCGGCGGCCTGTCCCGGCGCGGCAGCGGCATGACGGCGCTGCACTACACCGAGATCCTGGCGGCGACCCGGTGAACCCGCTCGTCGGCGACCGGCCGTTCCCGGCGGCGGCTCGCACCGCGCTGGACGACCAGCAGCTGCGCGCCAACCTCCGGCACGCTACGCAGACGATCCGCGACAAGCGGGCCCGCGTTGTGTCCGAAGTGGACGACTGGGAGCAGCTCCGCGAGGCGGGCTCGGCGGTCAAGGCCGACGTACTGGCCCGGCTGCCCGAGCTGCTCACCCAGTTCGAGGCGGCGGCGACCGCGGCGGGCGCAGCGGTGCACTGGGCCCGGGACGCGGCGCAGGCGTGCGCGATCGTCGCGGATCTCGTCCGCGTGGCCGGCGCGGCCGAGGTCGTCAAGGTGAAGTCCATGGCCACCCAGGAGATCGGGCTGAACGAGGCGCTGGCCGCCGTCGGCATCGCGGCCGTCGAGACCGACCTCGCCGAGCTGATCGTCCAGCTCGCCGGCGACCGGCCGTCGCACATCCTCGTCCCGGCCATCCACTACAACCGCCAGCAGATCCGGGACCTGTTCGCCCGGCGGATGCCCGGCGTCGACGCCTCGCTGACCGACGAGCCGGCGGTCCTCGCCGAGGCCGCACGTACCCACCTGCGGGCCAAGTTCCGGTCCGCCCGGGTGGCGGTGTCCGGCGCCAACTTCGCGATCGCGGAGACCGGTACGCTGGTCGTGGTCGAGTCCGAAGGCAACGGCCGGATGTGTCTCACCCTGCCGACCACGCTGATCAGCGTGGTCGGCGTCGAGAAGCTCCTGCCCACCTTCGCCGACCTCGAGATCTTCCTGCAGCTGCTGCCGCGGTCGTCGACCGGCGAGCGGATGAACCCGTACACCTCGATGTGGACCGGCGTCACGCCGGGCGACGGCCCGCGCTCGGTGCACGTCGTCCTGGTGGACAACGGCCGGTCGGACACCCTGGCCGACCGGGTCGGGCGCCAGGCGCTGTGGTGCATCCGGTGCTCGGCGTGCCTCAACGTGTGCCCGGTGTACGAGCGGGTGGGCGGGCACGCGTACGGCTCGGTCTACCCCGGGCCCATCGGCGCGATCCTGTCGCCCCAGCTCACCCGCGGCGCGGACCGGAGCCTGCCGTTCGCGTCGACGCTGTGCGGCGCGTGCTACGACGTCTGCCCGGTGCGCATCAACATCCCCGAGGTGCTCGTCCACTTGCGACAGTCCGGGGTGGACGCCAAGCGCGGCCGGCCATCGGCCGAGCGGGTGGTGCTGCGTACGCTCGCCTGGGTCATGCGCGACCGGCGGCGCTACGCAGCCGCGCTGCGCGCCGCCCGGGCGGGTACGGCGCCGCTGCGCCGGGT
>JAEHDK010000160.1 GCA_016880465.1 Micromonosporaceae bacterium | reverse complement strand
GATGCGTCGGTCATTGCGAGGATCGGTCGTCGTCGGGGCGATGGGCTCGCCCAGGACGATGACCATAGTGGGTTTGCCACCCAACATTCGCCGCACCCCGGTCGGTGGGGTGAAACGGATCGACAGCCGGCACGACGGGTACCCGGGCCTGGGCGGCGAGGTGGAACGCGCCCCGCTTGAAGTCGCGCAGGCTCGTGTCGTACGGCTTCAGCTCGCCCTCCGGGAAGAAGTGCACGATCCTTCCCTTGG
The DNA here is from genome assembly GCA_016880465.1 of Micromonosporaceae bacterium. Taxonomy (GTDB): domain Bacteria; phylum Actinomycetota; class Actinomycetes; order Mycobacteriales; family Micromonosporaceae; genus EFPC-2. Next base: position 7,328 of record JAEHDK010000160.1, on the reverse strand, counting down.
CGAGGAAGAGCTCCATCTCGGAGAAGAAGAGCGGCAGTCCCGACGGGGTACGCAGCAGCGACCGCAACTCCGCCACCCGGCCCTTGGTCGCGCCGACGCTGACCCGGGCGCTCTCCCGCAACAGGAACGCGACCACGTCCGCCGCTGAGAGATTCATGATGACACCACCGGCACCGTCGGCCGCGAACTCATGCAGGAACTGGCGCGCCAGCTTCTCGTAGCGAAGCACGGTCGCATCGGCCAGACCAAGATAGGACAAAAGCAGTCGGAAGCTACGCCCACCAGGAACCCGTCGAGTACCCCGAGCCCGCAGCACACCAAGAAACGAAGCGATCGCAACCTCGGCAAGCCGCGCCACCTCAACGTTGGCGTCATCCATCCATCGACCCAACCGGCCAAACAATGACAGCATCACCTTGATGCTGTCCGGCGTATAGCGGAGTTCCACCAGCCGAGCCCGCAGCCCATCGATGTACGGGGCCATCCGGCCCGGCTTCCTTCTCGTACTCGCCACGACCTGTCACCTCCCTGCCGGAGACCGACGCTTCGACGATCAGGAGGACGCAAATCGGCTCGGAACTATGCCGACCCTGTTGAAGGTCCCGTCCGCGAAAAGACCCGCCGCTGTCAGCCCCGCGGCACGGGGCGATTCGGCGCCTCGGCATAGTTCCCGGCTCGGCATAGGTCCGCGGAGTACATGGCGGCAGTGCCCAGACCTACGGCGACCACGAACGCCGGCGTCCAAGCTCGCCATCCGGTCAGACGTCGGCCAACCAGCGTGCCGATCCAGAGCAGCGCGAGGCCGCTGAATGTCATGAGGATGGTGGCGACGATCGGCCCGTCAACGCCGCTGGTGGACGGGCTTAGGACAAGCAGGACCGAGATTCCGGTCCGGGTGAGCAGGCCGAGCACGGCGAGTCCGGCGCCGCAGCGGCGAGTGGTCGGGGACGCGCCACGTCCAGCGCGCACCAACCTAAGCCACCGCCGAGCATACCGACGGTCACCACCGCCCACAGCAGTTCCCACCGTGGTGCGACAATCTCCGGGTAGGGGAACGCCAGGGCGACCAACCCGTAGCCGAGTTGCAGCGCGGCGCCGGCCATACCGATCAGGCTGGCGCGCCGCGCGGCGGCCGGGGTGCGGATCATGGAAGACCTCCTTCGTGATGGGCGTCGGCGACGACTTCGACCGTCGCGAGGATGTCGCTGGTAACGAGGGCCCGAGCCGCCAACTGGGTACGGCTCTCGACGAGCGCCCTGAACCGGACGGCCGAGGAGTGGCTGTCGAAGACGATGGCCGCGTGGCTCTTGCCGGTCTCCGGATCGTGCATCCAGTACCCGGAGACGAAGCCCGGCTGACTCCTGACCAGCGGAACGATCTTCTTGTTGAGGATGTGGTCCTGCTCCTCGCGCCGGGTCTCGTCCATGGTCCAGATGCCTACCAACGCGTGCATCTCGCCCTTCGCCTTGGTCGAGCCTTGCGAGAAGACGCTAGGACGTCGCGGATGCGCCTCCATCCGGGGAACCACTGAGCGTGGTACTCACTCCGGACGGCGCGCGGTGTACCAGGCGGCGATCCGGACGCGTGAGTCGAACCGAGCTTGGAGCGGGTATGGGTGACGTGGGCCTCCGCGGTGCGCTCGGACAGGCGCAGCGACAGCGGTTCCCGCCATCGCGACGATCCACTCCGGCGCCTGGCGAGGGGACGAGGCCACGTGGGGAGCGACCCGTGCACCACACCTCGGATGCGTCGTCGAGCCGCCCCATTCCGATGAGTAGGGTCGCGAGCCAGGTATTTGCTAGGAACCGGCCGGCTGCGAGGAAGTAACGCACCTCGGCCTCCGCCTCGTCGAGTCCGACCCGGTCCAGCCGGCCGACATGCGCGCGGAATACCAGGTGTAGGAACGCAGCGCCGTCGTGTCCGCCGCGCATGCCCATGTCGAGCGCTTGATCCGCGAGCGCGCGGGCCGTCCCGAACCGGCCATCGAAGGTCCCAAGGATGCCTGGATCATGGTCAACCGCCACAACCACAGCGGTTCTCTGGGGTGGTGCAGCGTGGGGTCGCGGTACGGACGGGGATCAGCCTGCATCTGAGGTTGCTGTGCAACGGGAAGTTGGTCACGGAAGCACGGTGATCCTGGGTGGTGCTCCCGTGATCTGGACAAGATAATTGGCCCAAGTTTAAGCATCGAAGTTGGGCGTGGCGTGCGGCGGGCGGGCCTGTTGGGTGAAAGGCGGCTTGTGCGCACGCCTATGGGGCGAGCACAAAGATGAACTCCTCGATGCCGTCGTCGGGTGCCGGCGCCTCGGCCTGCTGCCCGCGATCGCGCCGGAAGCCACATTTCTCCAGGATCCGAATCGAACCGACGTTGTGCACCGCGACGTGGGCATACAGCAGTCGGGTCAACACTTCCGCCACGAACCGCAAGAGCGCCTGCGTCGCACCCCACGACCTCAAACCCCGCGTCCAACCCAGTAGCCGAGCAGGCGCTGCCCGTGCTGCAGCCAGCTGACGATGTTGCCTGCCACCATGCCGTCGGCCACGATCGTATGCAAGATCACGGTGGGTCGGCGCGGACCTGCGCTGCCAACTACGGCCGCTGGGATTTCCTGGCCACGTCTGAGTGCTGCCGGTGAGCCGCAACGCCGGGATGTCGACCCCGGGGCTGGCGGGCGGCACGGCGAGGTCGTGCATTCCTCTGTTGCCGCGAAGGTACGCGGTACGGCCCTCTTCCGGGGTTTGGGCCGGTGGTGCGCATCTCGCACGCCACCGCTAGGCCCAGCGGTGGCGTGCGAGATAGGTCTGTTCCCCAGTTGGCGGGTTGTTAGCTGCTGCTCTGGCCTTCGGTGCCTGGTGTTGGGTCGGCCTGTTTCTGGCTGGCGTGTACGGTGATGCGTTTGGCGTGTACTTCCGCCGCCTTGGGCACGAGGATTTGCAGTACGCCGTCGTGGGCCGTGGCCTCGATCGCATCGGCCATGACATGACTGGGCAGCGTGATCGAGCGAAGGAAGGAGCCGTAACGGCGCTCGACTCGGTGGACCTTCTCCTGCGACGAGTCGTGTGCGTCGTACCGCTCGCCCTGGATCGTCAGCAGGCCGTCCTGGAACGTGATCTCCAGGTCGTCGATCCCGACGCCGGGCAGCTCGACCGCCACCAGGTAAGCGTCCTTGCGTTCGGAGATGTCGACCGCCGGCATCCACGCCGTCTTGGTCGCGCCGCCGTCGTAGTACCGGCCGAGCTGACTGAGCCCCTGGGTGCGCAGCCGGTTCAGTCGCAGCATCTCGTCCTGCGCCTCACGCAGGTCTTCGAACAGGTCCCAACCGGTAACAATCGTCATGTCGTCCTCCCTTGCATCTGGCCGGACCGGCGGCCCGGCGGCCCGGCAAGAAAACGGCTGAGTGAACGACATTCGCCTCCGAGCTACACTGTTCACATTATAGCAAACGCCGTTCACAGTCAAACGCCTCCGGAGGGGAACATGGCGCAGCGACGACAGCCAGCCACTGACGATGCGGGCTCGCGATCCCTGTGGTTCATCCCTCCAGCCGGCGAAGAGAACCGTCGCCGTGCGCTGACCCGCGAACACGTCGTCGCCGAGGCCCTCACCGTTATCGGCGCTGAGGGCGTGGACGCGTTGAGCATGCGCGCCCTTGCCACCCGGCTAGGAGTGGTTCCCGGGGCGCTGTACCGCCACGTGCGCAACAAGGAGCAGCTCCACGACCTCGTCCTCGACGGGATGCTGGCCGAGGTCGACCGCGAGGTCGATCACCACCTCGCCTGGACCGAGCAGGTCAAGGTGCTCGCGCACCGGCTGCGCACGGTCCTTGAGAACCATCCCGGCATCGCCGGGCTGCTCAAGACCCGCGACCCCCTCGGGCCTGCCTCCCTTGCCCTTGCCGAGGCGTTCCTCGCAGCGCTGCACGCGGCCGGCCTACCCGAACGGGACACCGGCCTGGCCTTCGCCCTGGTCTATGACTACACCCTCGGTTTCGCGCTGAGCAGCCCCACCTCCGCCAACGAACAGCGCGTCCAGGACACCGCGACCAGGAATGAGCTCCACGCGTTCCTGCGGTCATTGCCAGCCGACCGCTTCCCCACGCTGGTCGCCCTCGGCGAACACGTCTGGCTCAACAACCGCGACGAACGCTTCGCCGCGGGCCTCGACACCCTCGTTGCGGGACTCGAAACGGCGCAACGCCCGCCCCCACGCGTTGGCCGTCGGCAACGGCAACGTTGACCAGGGGTCGACGGCAGCACAACCAACGAGGGGCAGAGGGGTACGTGCCGGTGTCGTGACCGGCTGATTGACAGTCAGTCCTGTTCGCCGAGTTGGCTGTCGAGCAGCACGGACAGCTCGTGGGCAAGCGTGCCCATGCTCTCGCCCCGGTATACGCCGGCCAGCTCGTCGAGTAGCCGGGCCACAACCGCAGCTTGGACCGCCGTCAGCATCGGTGCGTGTCCCGTAGGCCGGCTACCGTCGCTGAGTCGAGCCCGCAGATTCACGGCATACTCGTCGCGGTTGAGGGGGTTACCGGCCCGATCTCGAGCGGTTGCTGTTGGACGTGGCGGGACCACGTCGGCGGCCGGGATCGTGCTGAACTCGGCGTGCTCGGGGCAGTAGTCGGTCTGGCGGACCGGGTCACAGGTCCAGCCGAGCGCGTGCTTACGTGCCCAGGATTGAGCATCAGAGTCATTGCGCCACCGCTCGATAGCGGGCGGTTCGACCTGCACCGGACATCCCGCCAGGTCGCAGCTGAGCACTACTCGTCGCAGCGTGCCCCCTCCGCTGGACAGGTGAATGCTCACCGCTACTCGCTCTCTCGTGGTCGTTGCACCGTGCGGGCTGGGCCATTTGTTCCGCCCTCGCGGGTTCGTGGCCGGGCACCCGCGAGGTTACCTCTCGTCGATACTACCCACCCATTCGAGCATCCCTGGGCGGCGGAGCCGCTGTTATCGACGCCAGCCTGGTCGGCGCGGGCAGGACGGCAGTGGGCCACAGGGCGGCGAACAGATCGAATTGGCTGGCGAAGCCGCCGTCGGCCCAGACGGCACCCTGCACCCGTACCGGCCGGGCCACCGGCTCGGGGCGGGCGAGGCGGTCCAGCAGCATGGGCAGGTCGGCGGGGTACCCGCGCGCATCAGGACATGATTGACACTGGCGAGAATCGCCCGTAAGCAGGCGAACGGAATCGGTAGCGCGACGGGTCGGCCAGCCGCAGCGGACCATGCCGGGCGCGGGCGCGGGAACCGCACACCGATCGCCGACTGCCGCGCCGCGCGGACCGTCGCGCCAGGCCACCACCCGCGACGATTACAGATACTGCCCCGTGTTGTCGCTATCCGTGGTCGATACCCGCGCGGCGACCACGTTGGCGAGGTTTATCACCACGCTGTTCTCGCCGGCTTCGCGGTTATACCTGGCGTGGGTCAGGACCAGGCTGCGCCGCTCGTCCAGGGCACGGGTGATCGCCTCCACCGCCTCCACGTCACCAACGTAGTCTCTGCTCAACAGGGAGATGTCCTCGCCACCGATCGGGTGGAATCGCATGACGAGTTCGACGGTGTCAGGCATGGCTGCTCCTTCCGGCGAGAGTCCAGTGTCTTACGTCCTCCGTGGTCAATGTTCCGCCACGGGCTCAGGTTGGCACCCATCCACGCCACATGCGACGCGACCTTCGTGGTCCGGCGGTCACTAACTTGATCATAAAGACCGGCGCTGCCGATCCGACCGACATCCGGATCGTGCTGATTCGCTCCGAGCTTTATGATTATGGTGGCGTCTGCCCAGCTTTGATCGGGCTGTCCGGTCACACGCCTCGACCGCAGGCACGTAGCGGATTGACCCTTCTACCCGCCTACCCCAGTCGCGCCTTGAAAGTCGGCACACCCGACCCTGATATGAATCCCGCAATGTTGGGGACGCTCTCGGCATGGGTATTGGAGTAGGTATTTTCCTCATTGTCGTCGGTGCGATCCTGACCTTCGCGCTCGATGTGACGGTCGCCGGAATCAACCTCGACGTGGTCGGCTGGATCCTCATGCTCGCCGGCTTGGCCGGGCTGGTCCTCTTCTTCTACTTCTGGAACAGGCGCCGCGCCCCGCGCGCCGTCGTGACCGAACGGCACACCTACGACGACGCTGGCCAGCCGCCTGGGTGACCTCTCCCGCCTACGCGGACTGGCAGCATGCCGGGTCCGTGCCCTCCGGGCTGCCCGAGCACAGAGTTCGGCGACGCCGTCGGTGTAACGGCATCACGAGGTGGCAGGCCAGGAAATCGGGCGACGCTGCGTGGACGCCGTCGGATGACCACTTGGCAGCTACCGCCGCGCGCGGGCCGTTGACACCAACCCTGCGCCGTGCCTGCGCTGCAAAGTCCGTCGGGGTTGATCGTTCGCTTGGCTGGTACGCCGCTGGCCTCAAACCGCTGCGGCGTACCAGGCTGACCCAGAAGGTGATGGCGGTCGGCGAGCAGGTCCGGGGTGCACCGGGCTCGGTTGGTCGGCTGCCGCGGCAACAGCCAGCCACCGTGGGCGACGAGCAGCCCTTTGCCGGTCCCCGGCGACCTCGACCGGCACGCGCGGCAAGGAGAGCGGATGTTGCGCCGTTCTATGCGGCGCCCGGCTGGCCCTTCTGAGGCCCGAATCCGCCCTCGGCGCGGAACCGCAAGTCTTCGACACGCAACGCGCTGGCGCCATTGCGTCGACGGCAGCCGTGAACAGGAGCGGGAGGAACTCGCGATGGGACGGTTGGAGGAGGTACGACGGCGTGTCGGTGACGCCTACCCGTCGCGACGGGCGGCGGTCCAGGAAGCGCGTGATGAAGGCTTCGGCGACGGGTATGGAGCGGCCAGCGCGGCAGCGGTGCGGGACGCCGGTATCCGTCAACCGTCTGCCGTCGGTTCAGACGAGGTGCCCCACGGGCTGCGTCTGGCCGCGGGGTGGTCATGGCGCATGTTGATCATCGTCGCTGCGGCAGCGGTGGTGCTGTGGCTCGTCGCGCGTCTCAGGTTGGTCCTGATTCCGCTGGCTATAGCGTTGCTGCTCGCCGCACTCCTGACGCCCGCCGTCCAGCGGCTGCGTCGGCACGCCCGCTTTCCTCGATCGCTGGCAGCCGCCACGGTGGTCGTTGGTGGGCTGATCTTCGTGGCCGGTACGCTGACGCTGGTCATCACCCAGTTCGTCAGCGGCCTCCCTGCCCTCGTGGGCAAGTCGACCGACGGGATCCGGCAGATCCAGGCCTGGTTGACGACCGGGCCGTTACACCTGTCCAATCAGCAACTCGACGACACCGCCGACGCCGCCCAGAGCTGGCTCAACACGCATCGCGGT
>JAEHDK010000159.1 GCA_016880465.1 Micromonosporaceae bacterium | reverse complement strand
GGGTCGCGGGCGAGCGCGAAGTAGTCACCGTCGGCGACCCAGAAGTCGCGGTTGAACCGCTCGCGGAGGGCGGCCGCCGACGCCTCCAGCCGCTGCGCGTAGTCCGGATCGTGCCAAACCTTGCGGGCCAGCCGGGCGCCGCGCACCTTCGCGTCGTAGGCATAGCCTTGTGTCTCGCAGGTCGCCCGCGGCAACGGGGGGAACCGGCCATCGCGGTAGCAGATCGCGTCCCACGAGTCCTTCCAACACTGGTTCTCCAGGCCGGTCGTCATGTTGCGCCGCTGGTACCAGACGTAGCCGTCGCCCATCAGGTCGCCGAAGTCGTCGATCCAGGCCAGTGCGGCCCGGGCCTCGGGCTCTAGCAGGCACACCAGGTCCACGTCGCCGGTCCACCGCTCGTACTCGTCGAGGAGCACCAGGAACAGCGGCGTGGCGTCGGCGGTGCCGTAGTACGGCGTGTGCGGCTCTTCCTCGAACGCGGCGGACTCGCCGTACCGGAACTCGTGCATGATCTTCCCCGGGTCCTCGTCGCGGAAGTCGTCCAACGTGCCGCCCTGCACGGCGGCCAGCGAGATCAGCGCCGTGCGAGCCAGTTCGGGTGCGAACGGCAACGCTTGGATGCTGGTGAAGATGCTGTCCCGGCCGAAGGACGCCATGAACCACGGCAACCCAGCCGCGGGCTGGCTCATCCCGGGAAACGCCAACGAGGAGAACCGGAGGGAGGCCAGGTCGATCAGGCTGCGCCGGTAGGTCATCGTCAGCGCATCGGAGTCGGTCGACAGCTTTGGCGCCCTCGCCAGCCAGTTGTCCAGGTCGCTGCACAGAACGCTCACGCTACGGCGTTGTTCGGTGAACCGGCTTCGCACGTCCGTGTCGTCCTCGCCCAGCAGCGCCATCCGCACGGTCAGATCGGTCGTCCATTGCCCGTGCGGTTCGATGTGGACGGTGAAGGTGAGTCCCTGCTCGTCGATCTGCGCAGCATCGGCGACCGAGATCGTCGTCTCGCGCCGGAACGTCTCTCGCTGGTAGCGCAGCCGCAGGCACTGCTCGTCTGCCCGGCGGGAAATGGATCCGATCCGCTTGGGCATCGCATCCTTTATTTCGAAGATGTCGGCGAAGTCCGAGCCAAGGTCGACGCGAACCGTGACATCGAGCGGTACTTGATCGTGGTTGAGGACCGTCAGCCGCTCGAACACGTCGCCGCAGATCGTCCGCTCGCGGATCACCGAGAGCTTTTCGTCGATGTATTGGGTCGCCTCGCCCGGCACCAGGAAGAAGCGCGACTTGAAGTAATGGACGTCATCGAGGGAGAGCAGGGTGAGCCGTTGACCGTTGACGGTGAGAATCCATTTGGAAAGAAACCTTGTGTCGAACGCGAACAGTCCGGTCGGTGAACCCGGCGAGGCGTCGATGTCGCCGCGGTCGTCGCTGACCACGAACATGCTGCCGTCCAGGATGCTCACCCGCGGCCCGGTCATCGCCGCCGATCCTTTCCAGCGGGCGCGCGGCGGCGCCTGCCATGCTCCCCGTGGGCTACATGGGCCCGCGCCCGATCAGACCCGCTAAGGCCCGACGGCGAGCGCGGCTTCCCCCGCCAGCGGGATTGCGGGGGCCCGGGAAGAATCCGGGTCAACGACAAGGCAAGCGGGACGCTGCCCTCGATCCAGACCAACCCACGCAGCACTGCGGCCAAGGCGTTGACCTCGCCGCTGACGATCCGGTCGAAAACCGCCCGGTCGGTCTTGAGGACGCTGTCGCCGTCCTGCCGGCCGCGCGACACCTCGACGTCACCTTGATGGATCACGATCATCCAGGAGTCGATCTTCCGACCCTCCCGGAGGTCGAGGCGCAACGTGCCGTCGACCTTCTCGAACGCCGGCACATGCCCGCGCCGTCCCAACCCCTCGAGAAACTCGATGGACGGGTGCATCGGCAACGCTTCCTCCTGCCGCGCAGGGTCGACCCCGGGTCTGTTCAGCGTTTCGCAGACCGAGCCGACCCGGCATCACCCCCAGGGGGCGAGATCTGGCGGAGGCCGTCCTCGAGAGCCGCCGTGACGGTCGCGGCATCCCGGGTGGCCGGGTCAGCTCGCGCCCAGCACGGCGCGGTAGGCGTCCTCGATGCGGGCAGCCAGCGTCACTTCCCCCGCGGTCAGCCCGGCGTCGTCGGCGGCACCGAGCCGTATCTGGGTGTGCCCGTCGAGGCGGCGGATCTCTGGCCGGAGTTGTAGCGTGTCGGCGGCGACCTTGATCCGCTCGGTCAGCGCGGCGTGCTGTGCGTCGTCGAGCCGGAGCGTTCGGCGGATCTCCCGGCCCTCCTGGATCCAGCCCACCAGCAGCGTCAACGCGTCGCTCAGATAGTCGTCACGACGCCCGCCGCCGCGATCGCGCTGCTTGCTCCATCGCGCGCGCATCGGCGTACCTCCCAGGCGTCGTTGCCGGTTTGTGGCCGACTTGTTGCCAGGCCGTCATCGTTGTTCCCCAAGTCTGCCGCCCCCGGGACGGCATGTCCACGGCCACATTTCTGGCTTCTGGTGCCCTAGAGGGCGGCTTCCGGCACCCGGCATTCACCGCGATCTGGCACGCTTGACCGCCGTGCACACCGATCGGGTAGGTATTCAGGTGATCGTCGGCGCCGCCATCGTCGCGGCGGGCCGCGTGCTCGCGTGTGCCCGATCGGACCCGCCCGAAATGGCTGGTATGTGGGAGTTCCCCGGCGGCAAGGTCGAGGACGGGGAGACCGAGGTCGCGGCTCTCGTACGGGAGTGCGACGAAGAGCTGGGCGTACTCGTCGAGGTCGGCGAACGGGTCGGCGACGACGTACTGCTCGGCCACGGTCGCGCGCTGCTACGCGTCTACCTGGCCCGGTTGGCCGGCCCCGCCGCGCCGCACCCGCACGAGCACGCGGAGCTGCGCTGGCTCGCGGCCGACGAGCTGGACAGCGTGGCCTGGCTGCCGGCGGACGCGCCGATCGTGGCCGCGCTCCGGCCGCTGCTGGCCGCATGGTGAGCGCCGGGACCTCAAGCGGCGATGATGGGCGGATGGAGCTGACCTACGCCGGCGCGGGCGCCACCCGGGACGGTACCGGGCTGCCGGCCGGGTACCGGTACGTGAGCCGGCGCGCCCGGCTCGGTACCGGCCAGGTCATGTTCGCGGCGGCCGCCGAGGCGCTGCGTACCTGGCGTACGTTCGGCGCGGCCGGCCTGGGTCACCGCTCGGCAGCGCCCCGCGTCGCCGTCGGCGTGGACCTCGCCACCGGCGTGGGCGTGGGACCGCTGCGGGTGTGGGCACCGTGCCGGGTCGTCTGGGTGGTCGACGAGCCACGGCGGTACGGGTACGGCATGGGTACGCTGGCCGGCCACCCGGCGTCCGGGGAGGAGGCGTTCGAGGTGACCCTCGACGACGCCGACCGGGTGTGGTTCGAGGTACGCGCGTTCAGCCGCCCGGCCACCTGGTACACCCGTGTGGGTGGCCCGGTCACCAGGGCGCTGCAGGACTGGGTGACCCAGCGCTACGTCCGCGGCCTGAGCCGCCTACTCCGGGCCTGAGCCGTCCGTGCTGGGGTCGCTCGGCCGCTGGTAGCGCAGCTGCTCGACCGGCAGCGGGAACGACACGTCGTCACCGAACGGCGACGCCGCCCCAGACCGATCGAAGGTGAACTCGGTCGCGCTCAGCCGCTCCCCGGGCAGGATCGACGCGATTGCGGTGGCCGCCGGCGGGGTGTGCCAGGTCACGCCCTGCGGTACGTGCGGCGCCTCCCGCGGCGCGTGGACGGCCGGCTCCGGCCGGCTCGGCGCGGCGGTCAGCTGGTCGCGGCGGAAGATCCGGTGGCCGAGCCGTACCACGGGGTCGTACCGCCGGTCGACGACGCGCTCCTTCATCGGGATGATCGCGTTGTCAGTGATCTTGATGTGCTCGGGGCAGACCTCGGTGCAGCACTTCGTGATGTTGCAGTACCCGAGTCCCTGCTCGGCCTGCGCGGCCTCCTTGCGGTCCCGCCGGGCGTCCAGCGGGTGCATGTCGAGCTCGGCGGCGCGGATGAACAGCCGCGGCCCGGCGAAGGCCCGCTTGTTCTCCTCGTGGTCACGGATCACATGGCAGGTGTTCTGGCACAGGAAGCACTCGATGCACTTGCGGAACTCCTGCGAACGCTCGACGTCGATCTGCTGCATGCGGTACTCGCCCGGGTACAGATCGTCCGGCGGGGTGAACGCCGGCATCTCCCGGGCCTTCTGGTAGTTGAAGGACACGTCGGTGACGAGGTCGCGGATCACCGGGAACGTCCGAAGTGGAGTGATTGTGACGGTCGCGTTCTCCTCGAACGTGGACATCCGCGTCATGCAGCTCAGCCGGGGCATGCCGTTGATCTCCATCGAGCACGAGCCGCACTTGCCGGCCTTGCAGTTCCACCGGCAGGCCAGATCGGGCGCCTGGGTGGCCTGCAGCCGGTGGATGACGTCCAGCACGACCTCGCCGTCGTTGACCTCGACCTGGTAGTCGTTGATCGACCCGCCGGCGCTGTCCCCGCGCCACACCCGGAAGCGACGCTTCCTGCCCATCAGTGCTCACCCTTCTCGGCGGCCGCGACGGACTCGTCCAGCCCGGCCAGTTCCTCGTCGGTCAGGTATTTCGCAAGCTCGCCGCGGTCGAACAGGGCCGACAGGTCCGGCCGCATCGAGGTCAGGTCCTGGCGCCGCAGCACGACGTCGCCGTCCGGCCCGTCGGGCAGCGCGCAGACCAGGTTCACCCGGCGCCAGGCCGGGTCCATCGCCGGGAAGTCCTCGCGCGTGTGCCCGCCCCGGGACTCCTCCCGGGCCAGCGCCGCCCGTGCCGTGCACTCGCTGACCACCAGCATGTTGCGCAGGTCAAGAGCCAGGTGCCAACCCGGGTTGTACCGCCGGCCGCCGGTCGCACCGACCTTGCGTACCCGTTCCTTGAGCTCGGCGAGGCGAGCCAGCGACTCGGCCAGCTCCCCGCGGCGCCGGATGATGCCCACCAGGTCGCCCATTACCTGTTGCAGCTCGTGGTGCAGGGTGTACGGGTGTTCACCGCCTTCGGCACGGCTCAACGGGGCGAGCGCGGCCTCGGCGGCCGCGTCCAGGTCGGCGCTCGCGGTCCGGGGCCGGGTGCCCGCCACGGAGTCCACATAGGACGCAGCGTGCTCCCCGGCGCGCTTGCCGAAGACGAGCAGGTCGGACAGCGAGTTGCCGCCGAGCCGGTTGGACCCGTGCATGCCGCCGGACACTTCACCGGCGGCGAACAGGCCCGATACGGTGGTGGCGGCGGTGTCGGCGTCGACCTCCACGCCGCCCATCACGTAGTGACACGTGGGCCCGACCTCCATCGGCTGCTTGGTGATGTCGACGTCGGCCAGCTCCTTGAACTGGTGGTACATCGACGGCAGCTTGCGGCGGATGGTCTCTGCGGGCAGCCGCCCGGACACGTCGAGGTAGACACCGCCGGCCGGAGTGCCGCGGCCGGCCTTCACCTCGGTGTTGATCGCTCGGGCGACCTCATCGCGCGGCAGCAGCTCGGGTGGGCGCCGGTTGTGCTCCGGGTCGGTGTACCACCGGTCGGCCTCCTCGGGCGTCTCGGCGTACTGCTTGCGGAACACCTCCGGCACGTAGTCGAACATGAACCGCTTGCCTTCGGAGTTGGTCAGGACGCCGCCGTCGCCGCGGACCGACTCGGTCACGAGGATGCCCTTCACCGAGGGCGGCCACACCATACCGGTCGGGTGGAACTGGAGGAACTCCATGTTGATCAACGTCGCCCCGGCGCGCAGCGCCAGCGCGTGGCCGTCGCCGGTGTACTCCCAGGAGTTCGAGGTGACCTTGTAGGCCTTGCCGACGCCGCCGGTCGCGAGCACGATCGCGGGCGCCTCGAACACGACGAACTCGCCGGACTCCCGGTAGTAGCCGAAGGCGCCGGCGCAGCGCCGCTGGCCGGCTGGGTCCTCGGTCGTCAGCAGCTCGGTGATCGTGCATTCGGCGAACACGCGCAGCCGGGCCTCGTAGTCCCCGAACTGCCGCTTGTCCTCCTGCTGCAGCGAGACGATCTTCTGTTGCAGGGTACGGATCAGCTCCAGCCCGGTACGGTCGCCGACGTGCGCCAGCCGCGGGTACTCGTGGCCGCCGAAGTTGCGCTGCGAGATGCGGCCGTCCTTCGTGCGGTCGAACAGGGCGCCGTACGTCTCCAGCTCCCAGATCCGGTCCGGTGCCTCCTTGGCGTGCAGTTCGGCCATCCGGACGTTGTTGAGGAACTTGCCGCCCCGCATGGTGTCCCGGAAATGCACCATCCAGTTGTCCCGCGGGTTTACGTTGCCCATCGCGGCGGCGGCCCCGCCCTCGGCCATCACCGTGTGCGCCTTGCCGAACAGCGACTTCGAGATGATCGCCGTGCGCTTGCCGGCCAGCCGGGCCTCGATCGCCGCCCGGAGGCCGGCGCCGCCCGCGCCGATCACGACGACGTCGTACTGGTGTCGTTCGATTGTCATCGTCGGCGCCCTCAGTTGTAGAACCGCAGGTCGGAGAACCATCCCGCCGAAACGGCCATGATGTAGAAGTCGGTGAAGATCACGGTGAACAGGGAGACCATCGCGAACGTCGCGTGGCGGGTGTTCAGCTTCGACACGAACGTCCACATGCGGTACCGCAGCGGGTGCCGGGAGAAGTGCTTGAGCCGGCCGCCCAGCACGTGCCGGCAGGCGTGGCAGGAGGCGGTGTAGCCGGCCAGCATGGCGAGGTTGACCCAGATGATCACGCTGCCGAGGCCGATGCCGAAGTCGCCGTCCGGGCCGCGCAGCGCCTGGGTGGCGTCGTACGTGTTGATCAGCAGGACGAGCGCGGCGAAGTAGAAGAAGTACCGGTGGGAGTTGTTCAGGCCCAGCGGGAGGCGCGTCTCGCCGCTGTACCTCTTGTGCGGCTCGGCGACCGCGCAGGCCGGCGGCGAAGCCCAGAACGACCGGTAGTACGCCTTGCGGTAGTAGTAGCAGGTGACCCGGAACCCGGCCACGACGGGGAACGCGATGATGCCCAGCGGCAGGAAGAACGGCAGCTTCGGCAGCGGCGTACCCAGGTGCGCCGAGCCCGGGACGCAGGACTCGCTCAGGCACGGCGAGTACAGCGGCGTGAGGTAGTGGCTCCCGTCGACCCAGTACCACTTCGCCATGAAGATCCGGATCGTCGAGTACCCGACGAAGACCGCCAGTACGATACCGATCATCAGCGGGCCGAGCCACCAACGGTCGGCCCGCAGCGTCCGTGCCGCGATCGCCGCCCGTTGTCTGGCCGCGCCCGGCCGCATAGCCGTGATGCTCATTCGTTGTCTCCCTGACGGGGCGCAAGAGTCGGTGGACACGTTACGCCGGGGGTGGGCGCAACGGTGCGAAGGGCCGCGGAGTGTGAGCTACTCCCCGCCCCAGCATGATTCAGTACGCGGTACGGCGCGGTGCGGGCGGGGCACCCGTCGATCAGCCGGAGGCGCCGCCGGTGAAGTTCCACGAGGCCAGGTGCAGCGCCGGTGCGGTCCATCGGGCCGCGCCCCAACCGTTCGGCTGCGGGGTGGGCCGGGCGCCGACGCCGAGCACCCGGCCGGGTGCCAGGGCAGCCGGGTACGCCTGGGTGAACCGGAAGTTCGTCAGCGGCCTCGTCACCTCGCCGTGCTCGATCAGCCAGACACCGTTGCGGGTGAGCCCGGTGATCACCAACGACTTCGGGTCGAGGACCCGGGTGTACCAGAAGTCGCTGACGAGCACGCCCCGCATCACGTTGGCGACGAGCTCGGCCGCGGCGGAGTCGAGCACCGGACCGTCCACCTCGGACACCGGCCCGGTGGCCTCGGTCTCGATGCGCATGCTGGTCGCGCACGGCCCGAACCGCGCCTCGGCCGCCCCGTAGTGGCCGGTCGACTGGGCTCCCTCACCGGCCTGGGCCGCCGTACGCCGGTCGAACGTGACCGAGTTCGTCCGGCCCGCGTCGACCAGGATGTGCCGGCCGGTGGGCGTACCCTCGCCGTCGAACGGCAGGCCGAGGTCACCCGGGTTGAGCGGGTCGTCGATGAGCGTGATCAACGGGTCGAGCTGGTCCTCGCCGAGCACCGCGAACGAGCGCCGCTCGGCGTACGCCTTGCCGTTGAACCCGAATATCGCGAAGTTCTGCAGGACGTCGGCGACGGCGGCCGGTTCGAGGACCACCTCGTACCGGCCGGGCGGCAGCTCCACCGGGTCGTTGCCGGCCCGCGCCTTCGCGGCGGCCCGGGCGCCGAGCACCGCACCGTCCACATCGGAGAGCGAGACCGCGGCCAGCCGGGCGACGCCGTCGAAGACCCCGTCGGCGCTGCGCAGCCGCGCGATGCCGTCCATCGCGGCGTCGGTCGTCGCGCCGGTGACGGCCTGCCCGGCCGTGTTCGCGAAGGCGCCCATCCAGTGCAGGGTCCGGCAGTAGCCGGCCACCTCCAGGCCGCCGGCGGCGTCCACAAAGGACCGGATCCGCCCGGCCCGGTCCGCCGGCGTGGCGCCCATCGTGGTGTCGTCGAGGTTGCCCGATCCGGCCAGCGGCTCGGCCGGGGCCAGGCCGGGCCAGCCCGGGTCGCGCGGGGCCACCCGGGAGGCGGCCACCGTACGGGACACCAGCCCCTGCAGGCCGTCCGAGCTCGTACGCGTCGTCGAGCCGGCGGCGGTACGCCCGTCGGCGTGGATCAGCAGCCGCACCTTGGTCGTGGCGTCGGCCACGTTCTGGTGGATGTACGAGTTGGCGAACCGGGTCAGGGCAAGCGCCTGGTGGTCGACCGAGACCGCGGCCTCGATCGGGCCACCGGCCTCCGCCCGCACCAGGTCCAGGACCTGCTCGGCCAGCTGCAGCTGCTCGCTCTGCTCCGTCACCCTCGAACCCCCACCCTGACGTTCGTGAACCGGGCCGGCGCCGCCGGATGGCCGGTGTGCCCTACCTGGCCGGGCTGGCCCTTGCCGCAGTTCGGCGTACCCCACGGCCTGATCTCGGCCGAGAGCATGTCCATCGACTGCCAGAACTGCGGGCCGATCCCGGTGTAGGTCGGGTTGCGCAGCATCCGGCCGAGCTTGCCGCCCTTGACCTCCCAGCCGATCTCGCAGCCGAACTGGAAGTTGAGCCGCTTGTCATCGATCGACCAGGACCGGTTCAGGTCCATATAGATGCCGTCATCGGTCGCCGCGATCATCTCGTCGAGCGAGTGCGGGCCCGGCCGCAGGCCGACGTTGGTCATCCGCACCATCGGGATCCGGGCCCAGCCGTCGGCCCGCACGCTGCCGCCGTAGTCGAGCCCGGCGCCGGCGGCCGAGTCGCGACCGGCCAGCACGCCGACCCAGATGCCGTCGCGGACCGCGTCGCGCGGGGCGGCCGGCGTGCCCTCGTCGTCGTACCCGAAGCTGCCGAGCGCGCCCGGGATCGTGGGGTCGATCGTGATGTTCATCAGCTCGGACCCGTACCGCAGCGAGCCCAGCTTGGCGATGTCCAACCAGGACGTCCCGGCGAAGGCCGCCTCCCAGCCGAGGATCCGGTCGAGTTCGATCGCGTGCCCCACCGACTCGTGTATCTGCAGGGCCAGCTGCTCGCCGCCGATGATGACGGTGGTGGTACCGGTGGGGCACCGCGGTGCGGTCAGCAGGGCGCGCGCCTCGTCGGCGATCCGCGGTGCGTGCGCGACGAGATCCAGGCCGGCCACCAGCTCCCAGCCCCGGGTGCCGTAGTCGCCGCGGTACGACGGGTACGACCGCCGCTGCGTCTCGCCGTCGCCGATCGCGGTGGCCGAGATGCCACCGCCGGACTCGCGGATGTGCTGGTCGATCCGGTGGCCCTCGGACGACACGAACCACTTGCGGGTGTCCCAGATCTGGTACAGCCCCTCGGCGTGGTCGGCGCCGTGGTCGCGCATCGCCGCCGTCGCACTGACGAGGAGATCGCCCTTGTCGGACAGGGACACGGACAGCGGGTCGATCTCGCACCGGCTTGCCCAGCTGCCGGTACGGGCGGCCGCCGGTACCAGGTCGATGCCGGGTCCGGGCACCTGGGCCGACGCCGCCGCGATCGTCGCCGCGGCGGTACCGGCACCGCGGGCGGCGGCGTCCGACAGGTCGGGCACCGCGTAGAAGCCCCAACCGGAACCGACCAGCGCGCGGACCCCGATGCCGGCGTCCTCGTCCTGGTCGAGCGCCTCTACCTCGCCGTTGCGCGCGGACATCGACTCGTACCGCCGATGCATTACGCGCGCGTCGGCGTACCGGGCGCCGGCGGCGAGCGCCGCCTCCACCGCCGCGGTCGCTGCGTCGAAATGCGTCATGCCGAGACGGTAGCCGCACCGCGAGAGAACAGTGGGGACGGGCCAGCGCGGCGGCCATTGGGTAGCCGGCTGTCATAGCGGGCTATACCCGCCGTCACGCAGTTGGCAGGTTGCGGTGCAGGAAGTCGAGCTCCATCCACAGCAGGTGCGCTACGACCCCGCCCGCGGCCAGGTGGGTCGCGGCGCTCAGCGGCACCACGGTCTGCGGGCGGCCGCTGCGCAGGAGCGCCGCGGACAGCCGTACCGTGTGCGCCGCCACCACGTTGTCGTCGGCGAGCCCGTGGATCAGCAGCAGCGGGCGGGCCGGCGCACCGCGGGTCGGCCGCTCCTCCGCCAGCGCCACCAGCGAGTGGTGCGCGTACACCTCGCTGCCGTCATCGGGCAGGCCCAGGTAGCGCTCGGTGTACGCGGTGTCGTAGAGCGACCAGTCGGTGACCGGCGCACCCGCGATCCCGCAGTGGTACACATCCGGCCGGCGCAGGACGGCGAGCCCGGCCAGCCAGCCGCCGAACGACCAGCCGCGGATCGCCACCCGGCCGAGATCGAGGTCGGGGTGCTTCTCGGCCAGCGCGTGCAACGCGTCCACCTGGTCGGTGAGGATGACGTCCGCCATCCGCCGGTGGATCACCGTCTCGAAGCTGGGCGCGACGCCCGGCGTACCGCGGTTGTCGATCACGACGACCGCGAACCCGGCGTCGGCCCACCACTGCCGCTCCAGCCACTTGCCGCGGACCGCCAGGACCTCCTGGTGCAGCGGGCCGCCGTACACGTCCACGAGGATCGGCAGGCGCCGGCCCGCCACGTGGGACCGCGGGTACAGGACCGCCGCGGGCAGCCGGCGGTCGGTGACCCGGGCGAGCGAGGGCCGCGGCGCGTACGGCGGGGTCGCGCCGACCGAGCCGAGGGCGCCGATCTGGGTACCGCCCACCAGCACTGTCCACTCCGTACCCGGATGGTCCAGCGAGGCCCGGCCCACCACCATCGTGTCGCCGCTGACGTAGCCGGTGTGCCACCCGGCGCCGGACGTCAGCCGGCGTGCCTCGACGTGTGCGTTGCCGGCGGATGTGCGTACCCGGAACAGGTGTTGTTCGGCCGGCTCGCCCTCGCTCGCCTCGACCAGCAGGTCCACGGCGGCGGTGGGCGTGTCCCTGCCGGGGCGCCCGAGCCGGCCGCAGACCCGCCGCACATAGAGCCCGATCGGGGTGAGCAGGGTGCCGTCCGCGAACAGGCAACGGGCGTCGTACCCGTCGTGTGCGAGCTCGCCGCCGACGAGGACCCGGCCGTCGGGCAGGTAGATGGGCGTACCCGGGATGGGCTCGACCCACCGGGGGTCGGCGAGCTCGGCGTGCACCTGGGTCTCGCCGGTACGCGGGTCCACCGCGAGCACGAGCCCGTGCTGCTGGAGCCGGCGCAACACGGTGATCAGCGGCCCGCCGTCGGTCCAGTGCACCGAGACGAGGTACGGGTAGACGTCCCGGTCCCAGTGCACGTCCACCCAGCCGCCGTCGAGGTCGAGCAGGTGCAGGGTCACCTCGGCGTTCGGCGCGCCGGCATGGGGGTACGCGAGGACCGCCGGCGCCGCCGCGGGGTCGGCCGCGTCGTGCAGGTGCCAGCGCGGGACCCGGGTGTCGTCCACCCGGGCGGCGAGCAGCGCCCCGCCGTCCGGCGCCCACCAGTACCCGCGGTAGCGGCCGAACTCCTCGGCCGCGATGAAGTCCGCCAGGCCCCAGGTGACCTGGCTGGAGCCGTCCGGCGGCTCGCCGGCGAGCACGCTGTCCACGCCGGTCGGATCGATCACGTGCAGGGCGCCGCCGGTCACGTACGCCACCCGCCGCCCGGTCGGGTCCGGCCGCGGGTCGACCGCCGGACCGGCCGAGGCCAGCTCGACCACGTCGCCGTTGACCAGGTCGGCGAGGAACAGCCGGCCGCCGAGCGGGAACGCGGCGACGGTCGCGTTCTGATCCGTACCGTAGGAACCGATCCCGGCCGCGCTCAGGCGTAGCCGCTCCCGCAGGGCCCGCTCCTGCGGCGGTAGGTCCGCGTCGCCGTCGGACAGCCGCGCGGGATCGGCGATCTCCCGCTCGCGGCGGTCGGCCACGTCGTACACCCAGAGGCGCTCGACCGGGTCCGCTGGCCCGGCCGACCGCAGGAACACGACCCGGGCGCCGTCCGCGCCGACGCTCACCGCCCGTGGCGTACCCAGGCTGAAGCCGCGGGTACGGGCGGTCAGCTCCGGGAAGTTCCCCGTCGAGGATTCCACGAGGACGATCGTGACTCGTCGGGCGCGATCTTGCGAGCCCTTCGGCCGGGCTCACGGGTCGGGACGAGCGGCCGCACCGGTCAGCCCACCGCCGGGCGTACAGTTGCTCGGGTGACCGACCTACCGCCACGGCGGGTCCTCTTCGTGCACGCGCACCCCGATGACGAGTCGATCGGCACCGGCGCGACGATGGCGAAGTACGCGGCCGGTGGTGTGCACGTGACGGTCGTGACCTGCACGCTCGGTGAGGAAGGCGAGATACACGTGCCCGAGCTCGCCGGCCTGGCCGCCGCCGCGGCGGATCAGCTCGGTGGGTACCGGGTCGCCGAGCTCGCCCGGGCCTGCGCCGAGCTGGGCGTGACGGACCACCGGTTTCTCGGCGGTGCCGGTCGGTACCGCGACTCCGGCATGATGGGCAGCCCGGCCAACGACCATCCGCGCAGCTTCTGGCGGGCCGATGTCGACCAGGCGGCCGGCCTGCTGCTCGAGGTCATCCGGGAGATCCGGCCGCAGGTCGTGGTCAGCTACGACGAGAACGGCTTCTACGGGCACCCCGACCACATCCAGGCGCACCGGGTCGCGATGCGCGCCGCCGCGCTGGCCACCGCCGCCGGGGTGGGGCCGGCGAAGGTCTACTGGACCGGAATGCCGACGAGCGTGCTGCGGGCGGGGCTGGGCGCGTTCAACGAGTCGGGCGACAACCCGTTCGACGGTGCGCGGCAGGTCGAGGACTTCCCCTTCGGCAGCCCGGACGAACAGATCGCAGCCCGGATCGACGCCACCGGGTTCGCCGCGGCGAAAGCGGCCGCGATGCGCGCACACGCCACGCAGATACCGGCGTCGTCCTGGCTGCACGCGCTCGCCGGCGACTTCGGCCAGCAGTTCATGGGCGTCGAGCACTACCGGCTGGCGATCGGCGAGCGGGGGCCGG
>JAEHDK010000158.1 GCA_016880465.1 Micromonosporaceae bacterium | reverse complement strand
GTGTGCACACACGTGGCGTGGCAGCCGCACAAGACGAGCCATTCGTCTGGGGACAAGGACCACGTGCACGTCTCGGGCCGCAGCGACATGGACACCTGGACCGGCGCGGCAACGTACGACCCGGTCGCACGGATGAGAGGAGACGACGTGAGCGCGGCAGATGTATGGTCTGCGCGGTTCAAGGGCAAGCGGCCGGACGGTAGCCTGTACGACTTCGCCGTGCTGGCCGAGGAGATCGCCGAGCTGCTCAAGGCCTCGCAACCCGCCGCGCCGGTCTCCGACGAGCAGCTTGACCGGGTACTGCGCAGCGTGCTCGGCCCGGTCGAGGGCCACCAGCCAGATCAGCCGGGTGCGGCCGCGCCGGAGGGCTGACCGGCGCGGGAGGCTGGCCGGCGCGGGAGGCTGACCGGCGCGGGAGCGGCCGGGGGCGGAACACCTTGGTCAAGGGCGTCGGTGTCAGCGGCCTCAACCCGAAGGGCCTGCTGATCTTCGTTGCGCTGCTGCCGCAGTTCACCAACCCGCAATGGCGCTGGCCGGTCGCCGGCCAGATCGGTGTCCTGGGGCTGACCTTCACACTCACCTGCGCTGTTTTCTACCTATGCCTCGGACGTCTCGCCCGGACCGTCCTGCATGCCCGACCGGCAGCGGCCCGCGCATTGAGCCGCTTCTCCGGTGCCGCGATGGTAGTCATCGGCGGCACGCTGGTGGCGGAACGCTTGACCTCCTGACAGCCGTTGAGGGCAACGTGAGCCGGGACGCCGCACTGACCGCGGGCGGGCGCGCAGGTAGAGCACCCAGCACCTCACTAGATTCGCCCGGGTCCGATGAGGATCAGCCGGTCGCCGCCGGTGCAGCTTTGCTCGACCAGGGAAAGCACGGCTGGGCCGACGCCGCACCTCCCGGTTGGTAGCAGCTGATGGATGAGGGGTGGGCCGTACCATGTGTCCGAGGTATTCGAGGGGGTGGCGTGTCGGGGCCGGCGTTCGTCGGACGGGAGCCGGAACGGGCGAGGCTCGAGGAGCGGCTGCGCGCCGCGCTCGGGGGCGAGGGGCAGGTCGTCCTGGTGGCCGGCGAGCCGGGCGTGGGCAAGACCCGTCTCGCCGACGAGGCCGCGACCCGCGCTCGGGCGTTGGGCGTGGTCGTCGCGGCAGGTCGGGCCACGGAAGATGAGGGCAGTCCGCCGTACTGGCCGTTCCTTCAGGTGTTCCGGGCGCTCGGCCGGGAGCCGCCGGCGGAGATGAGCCCGCGGCTGGCGGACGCGACCGTCCCGGGTGGAGGGTCGCCGCAGCGGAGGTTTCGGTTCTTCGAGGCGGCGGCTGACGCGCTCGTCGCCGAGGCGGAGCCGGGTGGGCTGTTCGTGGTGCTCGACGACGTCCAGTGGGCCGACTCGGCGTCGGTGCGTCTGCTCGTCCATCTGTCCACCGCGATGGCCAGGTCCCGGCTGATGGTGCTTGTCACGTACCGGGACACCGAGACGGCTGGCCAAGAGCAGCTGCGCGCCGCGGTCGCCGCGCTGGCCCGGGAGACCGTGGTCACCCGAATGAGGCTGACCGGTCTGACCGAGGCCGAGGTGGCGACCTACCTCTCCGGCGTCACCGGCTGGGAGGTGCCGGTCTCGGTCGCGTCGGCCGTGTGCCGGCGGACACAGGGCAACCCGTTCTTCGTTGGGGAGCTTGGCCGGCTGCTCACGTCCTCACTCGACGGTCAGTTGCCCGATGGTGTGCGCGACGCCGTGCGCGACCGGCTCGCCCGGTTGTCGCCGTCCTGCCGGGGAGTCGTCTCCGCTGGCGCGGTGCTGGGGTCCGAAGTGGACCCGGTCGCGCTGGCCAGCGCGACCGGTCTGGCGTTCGACGATGTGCTTACGGCCCTGGACGAGGCGGCAGCGGCCGGGATCGTCATCGGGCACGACGGGCGGCGCTTCGCGCACGACCTCATCCGCGAGGCGGCCCGGCTCGAGCTGCCCACGCCCGAACGGCTAGCGCTGCACCGGAGAATGGCCGACTACCTTGTCGGGCGCGGCGACGCGGACTTGCGGGTGGCCGAGGTCGCCTTTCATCGGCTCGAGTCGTTGCCGGCCGGCGATCCGGCGCAGGCGGTGGCCTGGGCCGAACGCGCGGCCGAGCACGCCCGGGCGCAGTACGCCTGGGAGGAGGCCGCGGCTCTGTACCGGCGGGCACTGGACGCCGCGACCGCGCACGACCTGGCCGGCCCGGCGCGGCGGTGCGGGCTGCTGCTGGCGATGGCCGATGCCCAGGTCCGTTCCTTCGGGGTCGCGGACGCTCGCGACACGTTGCTCGAAGCAGCGCGGATCGCTCGGCAGATCGGCGACGCCGAGTCGATCGCGGGGGCGGCGCTCACCATGGAGGGCGTCTCCGACCACCTCTGGGACGCCGTCGGCCGGCGGCTGTGCGATGAGGCGCTGGGCGGCCTGCCGGACGGGGACAGCGCGATGCGCGCTCGGGTGCTCGCGTTGCGGGTGTCGATGGCCAGCTGGGAGGAGGGTGACGAGGAGCCCCGCTCGGCGCAGGCACTCGCGATGGCGGAGCGGGTCGACGACCGGCGCGCGATCCGGGAGGCACTGCGGGCGCGGCAGATGGCGATGAGCGGCCCGGATACGGGTCGCGAGCGGCTAGCGCTCGGCGACCGCATGGTCGCCCTCGGCGCCGGCATCGATGACGACACGGTCTTGTGGGGCCGGCTGTGGCGCTTCGACGCCCTCGCCCAGCTGGGCGACCTCGACGGCGCCGAGGCCGAGCTGGCGCCGATCGCCGCCGTGGCCGAGCCGCTCCGCTCGCCGGTCGCCAGCTGGCACGTGGTCCGATGCCGTGCCGCGATCGCCGGCGCCCGCGGTCGGTTCGACGAGGCGATGACGTTCGCGCTCGAAGCCGAGCGGCTCGCCCACCGGGCCGGCACCGGCGGGCCGCTGCTGCCGTCCCAGGCAATGCTCGTGCTTTACCGAATACTTCTCGGTGAACCCGGCCAGTTCCCGGCGGAGCACGTCGCGCCGACCGCGAACGCGGCCGCCAGCGCGTTCATCTCGACCGTCCATGCGTTCTGGTTGCTGGCAGAGGGCGAGCGGGACAGAGCACAGCGGATCTACCGCGCCTGGCCGCCACCCTCCGCGGTGCCGCCGATGGTCCGGCTGCCGGCACTCACCTGGATGATCGACTTCGCGGAGGAGTTCGACGACCGGAAGAGGGCGGCGGAGTGCTACCAGCTCCTGTTGCCCCACGCCGACCTCCTCGTCTGTGGCGGAGCGGGCATCGTGTGCATCGTCGGCACGGTGCGGGAGGCGCTCGGCCGGGCCGCGGCGATGGCGGGGCGCCTCGACGACGCGGTCCGCCATCTGCGATCGGGCGTGGAGCTGGCCGAACGGGTCGGCATGCCGCCCGCTGCGGCGTCCGCGACATACCACCTGGCTCGGGTGCTCGCCCGACGCCGGCGATCCGGGGACCGGGACGAGGCGTCGGCTCTCGCCGCCTCGACCGCGGCGATGGCCCACCGGTTGGGCATGCGACCCCTGGTGCGCCTCGCCCGGGAGCTCGCCGCGTCGCTCGCGGAGAACGGACCCGGTCCGCTGACCCGGCGGGAGGGCGAGATCGCCGTCCTGGTGTCGCAGGGCCTCACGAACCGGCAGATCGGCGCGGCGGCGCACATCAGCGGCCGCACGGTCGAGACGCACGTGCAGCACATCATGGACAAGCTCGGGTTCGCGAGCCGCGCTCAGATCGCCGCCTGGGTGGCGGCGGGCCGGCCCCGCTGACTAGCC
>JAEHDK010000157.1 GCA_016880465.1 Micromonosporaceae bacterium | reverse complement strand
CAGCGGTCCGGTGCCGCCGTTCGACCCGCAGCGGCTGCAGCACGGCGGTTCACT
The DNA here is from genome assembly GCA_016880465.1 of Micromonosporaceae bacterium. Taxonomy (GTDB): domain Bacteria; phylum Actinomycetota; class Actinomycetes; order Mycobacteriales; family Micromonosporaceae; genus EFPC-2. Next base: position 3,368 of record JAEHDK010000157.1, on the reverse strand, counting down.
CATGCTGACCCGGCCCACGCTGGGCCACTTCATCGCCGACCCGGCCGAGCTCACCCGGCGGGCCGCCGACGGCACGCTGCAGCGGGTGCCCGGCGTGGGCGAGGTGACCGCCCGGTGCGCCGCCGAGTCGCTGGCCGGTGAGGAGCCGGTCTACCTGCGTCGCCTGCTCGCGACCGAGGGGGTCGACCTCAGCGATGCCGCCGCGGCGCTGCGCTCCGCCCTGCGCGGTGACTGCCACCTGCACTCCGACTGGTCGGACGGGGGCTCGCCGATCGAGGAGATGGCTCTCGGGGCCGTGCAGCTCGGCCACGAGTACCTGGTGCTGACCGACCACTCGCCCCGGCTCACCGTCGCGCGTGGCCTGTCGGCGGACCGCCTTCGGCAGCAGCTCGGGTACGTGGCCGAACTGAACGCCGCCTTGCCGACCGGGTTCCGCATCCTCACCGGCATCGAGGTCGACATCCTGGCGGACGGCACCCTGGATCAGGACACCGAGCTGCTCGCCGAGCTCGACGTCGTGGTCGGTTCCGTCCATAGTGGACTCAAAGACCCGGCGGACGTGATGACTGAGCGGATGCTCGCCGCCATAGCCAACCCGCACCTGGACATCCTCGGTCACTGCACCGGGCGCAAGGTCGCCACCGGCAACACCGGCTCGGACCGCGCGCACCGGTCCGGGCGGACCCGGCCGGAGAGCACCTTCGACCCCGCGGCGGTGTTTGCCGCCTGCGTCGAGCACGACAAGGCCGTGGAGATCAACTGCCGGCCGGACCGGCTCGACCCGCCCAAGCGGCTGCTCCGGCTGGCCGTGGAGGCCGGCTGCCGGTTCAGCATCGACACCGACGCGCACGCCCCGGGCCAGCTCGACTGGCAGGGCAACGGCTGCGAGCGTGCGGCGCTCTGCGGCGTCGATCCGGCGACCGTCGTCAACACCTGGCCGGCCGAGGACCTGCTCGGCTGGGCCCGCGGCCACGGCTGAGCACCCTCGACCGGACCCGCGGGCGGCGGTACGCAGGCCGGATGAGCTCGTGTCCGCCCAGGTCGCGTCGCGTAAGGTCGGGCGCGTGAGACGCATCGACGATATCGCCAACGCATACGTAGCCGAGTGGGCGCCGCTTACCCCCACCGGCGCCACCTACCTCGGCATCCGGCAGTTCGACGACCAGCTGGACGATCTCTCCCCGGACGGGTTCGCCGCCCAGGCGGAGCTGGCCCGGCGCACGCTCGCCGCCCTCGGCACCACCGAGCCGGTCGACGAGCGGGAACGGGTCGCCAAGGAAGGCATGCAGGAGCGGCTCGGCCAGGAGCTGGAGCGCTACGACGCCGGCGAGAGTACGAGCGAGATCAACGTGATCGCGAGTGCCCTGCACGGCATCCGGCAGGTCTTCGACCTGATGCCGACCGAGGGCGAGCAGGCGGTGTCGAACATCGCCGCGCGGCTCGAGGCGTTCCCGCGGGCCCTGGCGGAGTACCGCTCGACGCTGCTGCACGAGGCGGGCAAGGGCCACGTCAGCCCCCGCCAGCAGATGATCGAGGTCGCCAACCAGTGCGACATCTGGACCAGCCCGGACGGCGACGACGTGTACCGGTCCCTGGCCCGCGAGCTCGACGCCGGCGGCGCGCTGCGCGAGCGGCTCGACCGGGCGGCCCAGGCGGCGACCGCGGCGACCGCCGAGTTCGGCCAGTTCCTCCGCACCGAGCTCGCGGCTCTGGGCCGGGACAAGCAGGCGGCCGGGCGCGACCGGTACGTACTGGCCTCGCAGTTCTTCCTCGGCGCCAAGGTCGACCTCGACGAGACGTACGCCTGGGGCATCGACGAGCTGCACCGGTTGGAGACCGAGATGCGGGCCGTCGCGGCGGATATCGCCGGACCGGGCGCGAGCGTCGACGACGCGGTGACCGTGCTGGACGCGGACCCGGCCCGGCGCATCGAGGGCAAGGAGGCGTTCCGCGACTGGATGCAGAACCTCGCCGACAAGGTGATCGCGGATCTGCACGGCACGCACTTCGACATCCCCGAGCAGGTCCGCCGCATCGAGTGCATGCTCGCCCCGACGAGCGACGGCGGCATCTACTACACGGGCCCGAGCGAGGACTTCGAGCGCCCCGGCCGGATGTGGTGGGCGGTGCCGCACGGCATCCACGACTTCTCCACCTGGCGTGAGGTCACGACCGTCTACCACGAGGGCGTACCGGGCCACCACCTGCAGATCGCCCAGACACTGGTACGGGCCGAGATGCTCAACCGGTACCAGCGGCTGTTGCTCTGGTGCTCCGGGCACGGCGAGGGCTGGGCCCTCTACGCCGAGCGGCTGATGGACGAGCTGGGGTACCTCGACGACCCGGGCGACAAGCTCGGCATGCTGGACGGGCAGGCGTTCCGGGCGGCGCGGGTGATCGTCGACATCGGCATGCACCTGGAGTCGGAGATCCCGCGGGACAACCCGTTCGGCTTCCACCCGGGCGAGCGCTGGACGCCCGAGCTGGGTTGGGAGTTCATGCGGGCGCACTGCCGGGTGCCGGACGAGAACCTGCGCTTCGAGCTGAACCGGTACCTCGGTTGGCCGGGCCAGGCACCGGCCTACAAGGTGGGCGAGCGGATCTGGCTGCAGGCGCGGCAGGAGGCCATGGCGCGTAAGGGGGCGGACTTCGACCTCAAGGCGTTCCACCTGGCCGCGCTCAACCTCGGCGGGCTCGGCCTCGACCCGCTCAAGCGCGCACTCGCCCGGCTCTGACCGCGGTACGTCCAGCCAGGCGCCCACTGTCCGCACCGGACGGATGGGCGCCTGGTCTGTTCAGCGCTCGACCGTGGCGCGCAGATCCGGCGCGGTCAGCCGGTCGCAGTCGACGAACACGAGCAGCATCTCCGGGTCGATCAAGGACAGCTCGGACGGCATCTGCGGCGGCGGCGAGTCCGGGGTGTACGTCGTGTCGGTCCCGCTGAGCACCTTGACGCGGATCCGGCTGGTATAGAGCGTGACGTGGCCCTCGACCGTGAGCGCGGTGCTGCGCAGCAGCGTCGCGACGCCGCTGGATTCCGGGATGCGCAGGACGAAGTCGCTGGTGGTCCAGCTACGCATCGAGAACCGCAGCGCCCGGACGGTACCGCCGACGATCGGCAGGTCGACCACCCCGTCGAAGGAGAGTCCGCTCATCGAGGCACGGGTGCCGGTCAGCCGACCGGCGGCCCCCGCGACGGGCGGCTGACCGGGCTCCACCGCCAGGATCCGGGCCGGTGGAGTCGCGGTGGGCTGGCATGGTGCCGGCGCGGAAGGGCGGATAATGTCAATGCTTGAGTTGAAGACATTCACTTGAAAACTTTTAATCGGATTAATTACTTGCTCATAATAGTACTCAGAAAAGCATTG
>JAEHDK010000156.1 GCA_016880465.1 Micromonosporaceae bacterium | reverse complement strand
GTTCCAACCCGTCCCGGACACCTGCGGCAGCGGTGCATCGCTCAGCGAGTACAACACTCCAGAGCCGGTCGTCTTGAACCACATCGACACCGATCCGGAACCGCCGACGGGGATGTCGCCGGACGGCACCACGAGATAGGACGACGTGCCGTTGAACGAAGCGGCTTTCGCGTCCTCGAACGGGCCATCCGCCACCCCAAGGGTCACGGAGCTGTAGGTTGCGGTGTTTCCGTTCACGCGGTTGATGGCATCCGTGGTACCGGTCTCAGCGAGCCGCCAATAGTCGGCCGGATCCCCGGCCAGTGCCGCGGCAACGTATGCCTGGCTCGATCCCGAACCGACCGGCGTCCCCAGCTTCCACACGCCGCCGTTGTTGTCGGTGACCTCCTTGACGGTACCCGTGGCGCCGTCGTAGACAACCGAAGCCTGCGCGTTGCCGGACGGCCGGACCACTCCGGTGAGCACCTGGATCGGCGTGCCGGCCTGGTAGAGGGCCTGCACGTTCGCCCCGGTCAACGGCCGGTCGAAGTACGCCACTTCGGCGATCGAGCCGGAGAAGAACGCGGGGTACCCCTGCGTCGCGCCGGGTTGGTAGAACGGTTCGTCCGGCCACGAGTGACCCCAGAACCCGGCACCCACCGACACGAACGTGGCGCCGAACGGCTGAATAGCCCCGTTCTTCGTGCCGACCAGCGCTCCGTCCAGGTACATGGACTGGCTCCCGCCAGACGCCGCGAGGACCACGTGGTGCCACGCACCATCGGCGACCGAACCCGCCGTGGCGATGTTGTCGAACCCGCCGTTCCAGAACTCGCCGTACAGCTTCCCGCTCGTGCCCACATACAACGCGGGCGTGTAGCTCGGTGTCGACGGGGCGGTGATCGGGTCCCTGCTGTAGCCGAACAGCGGTCCCCGCTGTCCCGGATCGGCCTTGAACCACAGGCTCACCGACTGGACACTCGCGCTGACGACGGGCTCGGCCGGCAGCTTGACATACGACGATGTGCCATTGAACCTGGCCGCTTTCGCCGTCGACCCGGCCAGCGGACCCGGCTGGCCCAAGGTCACGTTGACATACGTGCCGTTGTCAGTACCCAGGCGCTCGGTGACGGCGCTGACGGCGGATGTGCCCGAGGCATCGCCGAGCCGCCAGTACGAGCGCGGACCCGCATTCTGTACCGCGTTGTAATATCGCGACGTGTTGGCGTATGTGTACGTGGTGCAGGCTGTCGCGGACGTCGGCGGGCATACCTTCGTCAACTGGTCGCCGGTGTACGAGTAGGTCCACACCAGGGCGGTCGACGGGTTACCGACCGCCACGGGGTCCGTGCTCACGGTCGCCACCTTGGCCCCGCCGGCACCCGGCGGTGTCGACCAGGTCACCGTCAACGAGCGCCCGGCGGCGGACGTCAGCTTGGTAGGCCCGTAACTGCCGTGGGTGAACGACAGCACGCGGCCGGAAGCGTCGCTTATCGAGCTGATCCGCCAGGTCCCGGTGACTACCGAGGCCGACGTGAACGTGTACCCCGTGCCGTCCTTGTCGACCAACCGATAGCCACCACCGATAACCGGGGTGAAGACGGCGAACCGGCCAGGCGGCGGCGCGTAGCTGCCGTCCGGGTTGCGGCCGAACGCCGCGTCCCGACCGTCCGGATACCGCACGACGACCGTGTCGGCCGCGCGGGCACCGGTGGACACCTCGCTCGCGGTCATGTCCAACGCGCTCGACCAGCCGGTGCCGAATGCCGAGCCACCACGACCGTCCGAACTGTTGTAGAGACGCGTGACGGTCAACGGCGGGCCCACTGTGGACACTGAGGCGTCGGTCGCCGACGTCGTGTAGTTGCTCGCCAGCGGCGCGAAGCCCTGCTCGCCATTCTGCGACAGCCCCGCGGTGACCAGAGGTTGCGGTACCGGAGTGGCCAGCGTGTTGAGCGTCTGCGAGGTGCTTGCCAGCACCCCGTCGCTGGCGAGCACCGTCCACGAGTACGTCTCGCCCCAGCGGAGCCCGGCCGATGCCGGTACCACCCAGGTACGCGCACCGATCCAGCCCGACGCGACGATCTGCACGGCGTTCTTGTCGTACACCAGGAAGTCGTAGGTCAGCGGGTTGGGCCAGTTGTTCGGGTCGTGTGCATTGACCACCAACTCGGGCGTCAACGTGGTCGCGGAGTAGCCGGACTGCGGGTACTGTGAGTCGACCTGGGGGCCGACGTTGGGCGTGTACGTGACGTTGACGTGTGGCCAGTTGCCCGGGGCGTTGTTCGAGTTGAACCTCTTCCAGTGCAACGAGTCGGTCTCAGAACCCCCTTTCAACGCGAGCCCGTAGTTCGCCCCGCCCAACGCCCAGCTTTGGAACAGGGCCACGTCCAGGTTCACCGACATCCAGGTGCCCACGTTCCAATAGCCATTGGTGTTCGTGCACGAGTCACCCGGATCCGGCGCGGCCCAGCCGAGCCGGGAGGCGCCGAGCCCCGGGCCAGGCCACGTGGTCGTGCTCGATCCCGTCCACGACTGGGTCACCGAATAGACCTCGTAGGTCGCATGCTGGCAGGTGTACGACCACCTCGCGAACGTGTTCAGCCACACCGCATCGATCCGGGTGCCCTGGAACGCTGGGTAGAACGAAGTGAAGTGCAGGAACGACCGGGCCTTCGACGTACCGCCGTTGTACGTGCCGATCAGCAGCTCGTCATCACCACTGCTGTTCGTCGAACCCCAGTCGCTGCGTACGAACGTGTCGTCCGCGTCGTCGTGCAGGTCGAACGACGGGTCGACGGTCACGGGGAACACCCGCGCCGGGTCTCGTAGCCATTCTCGGTCGACGCTCACCCGGAGCGCAGCCTGGCCGTCCACAGTGGTCAGTTCGTACCGGACCGCGTGGGAGGTATTGAACGAACCGGAGGCCGGGTCGAACCGGGAGTCCGCCATGTGGCCTGGCGGCACGACGGCCCGCACCTTTCCGTTCTGGTCGACCAGCGCCACCGAACCGTCCGGCTCCAGCCGCGTTTCCAGCCCCTGCAACCGGAGCGGGAACACCCAGGACGAGCCAGTGTCCGGCGACGCCAGCACCAGGGACTCCTTGACCCCGGACGGGGACACCGCCAACCGCACGTCCACCCCCGGGAAGACGCCACGGTAGGTCAGCGCGTCGCCGTCGGCCACGGGGGCCACCCGGGCCGCACCGGAAAGCGCGTAGGACGCGGAATGTCCACTGTCGATACTCAAGGTGGCCAAGCTCACGTCGTCGGCTCGTCCCGCGAACGACACGTCTACTGGACTCCTCCGTGGCCGGAACCGGCCACTCCCCTCCCGCGCCAGCGTGCGGTCGATCGGGCGCCATACGCCGTCCGGTCCCTTCACATTGACCGCTTGCTCGTACACCTTGCGGGTGAAGGAGCCGTCCGTGTTGGCGTAGGTATCGGACTTCTCGGTCGCCTGGTCCGCGACCCGCCGGCTCGTCGCCGGGTCGAAGCTGTGCATCCCGGGAAGCGCGGGTGCCGTCGACGGCTTGACCGCCGGCGGGGCCGGGACGTCCGGCGCCAGCGCGCCGACTCCATGACCCGGCGGAAGACCGGCACCGCGCCCGGCCCGGGTCGCCGAGGCGGGCACGTAGTGCTCCCCGTCCGCCGCCGACCCAGCCGCCCGCTGGACCGGCAGGCCGGCGAGGGAGGCGGCGGCCATCCCCGGGCTTTGCCGCAGCCAGGACCAGAGCCACGCCACCGGAAAGCCGGGACCATCGGGTAACGCGCCCGGCGGAACTCCCAGCGACAGCATGAGCGCCGCCACCACGACGACCCCGAGCCGGCGTACCCGCTGCGCCGCACCTCGACCACGCGCCATCATGTCCCTCCCGATGTAGGGACACCCCGCCACGGACCGTCCACACCGGACACGGCGCACTACCACGGCCGTGCCCGGACGCCATGAGCGTGGGTCCAACCGCGGAGTATCGCCGAGCGGCATTGCGGCGCCGTTGGCGTGGCGTTAATGCCCAGCTATTGAGGGGTTCAGAGGCCGCGGAGCAGCGCCCCACGCGGCGGATGCCGCGGCGAGTACGGCCGCCGGTACCGACAAGCGCAGCCCGCCGTGCGGGTGTAACAGCCGCCCCCGGCCGAAACCGGCGGGGTCGCTGTCCTGGTACGGCCGGGTGGCCCCGGCGCGCGCCGACCTGCTCATGCAGGAACTGATGAGGCCAGCCGCAAGATGACTTGACCGCCAGTGCGCTGCGACCATCGGCTGTCGACACGTATCTGGATCGGCTGGCCGACCTGCCTGGCAACGCTGGACGCGCCGCTGCCGTCACCGCCCAGCCGCCGCCGCTCCCCCGACTCACCGACCGACATCCACGCCATCCTTGCCGACCTCGGCGACCTCGTCACCGCCCTGCAGCAGGCCGAACCGGAACACAAACTGGAGGTCTACCGAGCCCTCGGACTGCGCCTGACCTACCACCCAGATATACAAACGGTGCACGCCGCAATTGATCTTGGCGAGCACCGTTGGGATTGCCACGCTGCGTCGCTCGCCCAGCAGCCAGATCCCAAGCAGGGCGGCGACGACCGGGTTGAGGTTGACGTAGACGGCGACCTGGGTCGGGGTCAGCCCCGACAGCGCCCAGGTCCACAGCAAGAACGCCAGCGCT
>JAEHDK010000155.1 GCA_016880465.1 Micromonosporaceae bacterium | reverse complement strand
AGACGCACTCGCGGTAGGCGGCTAGCGCGGCATTCGACGCACTGGCCGTCGATGCCGGCATCCTCCGCCCGCCTGTTTGATAACTGGAGACCCAACCACCGCGGCTGAATACGTCGCTATCGGCTAGGTGACAAATACCCACTGGCCGGTGATGCGAAATTCCCTGATTAGCGGAGGTTGATCGCCAATGGGTACCGCAGAACTCGCGTCGATGCGCAACGGGCGCACGGACCGGTCGAGCGGTGTAACGAAATCGCGGCCGGGAACGCTCGCGCGGGCCCGATCATAACGGGTTGCTGCGCCATTGACGGACCGCGCCAGCGTCAGGTTGCCGACTGCCCGCCGGCCGCGGCGGGTGAGCCGAACGACGCACCGAGCGTGCCAGACCAGCAGGATTCGCCCAGCCAACGGCGCTGCCCCACCGAGCGCCCCCGGCCGTAGCGATTAGCCGGCGATAGGGTGTGTTGCAGCGACTGGTCCTCAACTCGGTGCGCCCCGGCGTTGGCTGCGCCGAGCCAACCCGGCCGCCTGTTCATCCATCCCGCCGTGCCTTTCGCGCGGGCCGGACAAGGCGTGGAATGCGGTGGCAATTGAGAGAGGTCATCCGGGATGACGACCATTGACGAACTGTTGCTCGGCCGGTTGCACGACATATCGACTGGGTAGGCAGCTGCAACGAGCTCAACGCCACATACGCCGCCTGGGCGACGGTGACTTCGACCGGTGGATCCGCGTCGCGCGCGAGGTACTGTGGCGGACGCCGTTCGGTATGGCCGGTGTCGCCCTCCCCGGTACGGCCGACGGGAGCCGGCTCGGTGAACCGGCTCCCGTCGATCGAGCGATCAGTTCGTCACACCGCGAACGAGGCCACGTACACGTCCTGGTTCGCGCTCGTGACGCCCGGTCGGCCGCGGAAGTCCGTCCAGGCCGCGTGCGCCACGCCGTTGGTACCGATGACGATCTGGGTATAGTCGCCGATGAATGCCCCGTCGGCGAATTCGACGTGCGGGTTCGACGCCTCGCTAGTCAGCCGGCGCTCGGTGGCGAACCCGTCGGTGGAGACCCGGGCCGCGTAGTCGAGACAGGTCGACACCGGTGTCGGCACGACCACGAACCCGGCACCCGGTCCGGCGGTCAGGTTGCAGATCGCCGGGTTGTGGGTGGCGGCGTAGTCCCGCGTGTAGTACGAAACCGCGATCTTGCCGTTGCGGATCGCCACCGCGGGATAGGCCTTGTCGCCGGCACCCGGGGTGATGCGGGTCGGCGCGGAGAGCGCCCCCCACGCGCCAGTGACGAGCTTGACCTGGGCCGACGTGGTACCGACGAACGTCGTACCACCCTGGCCGCAGGTGCCCACGCCCTCGTTGTCCGCCCAGACGACGGCGAGACGGCCGGTGATCGGGTCGACGCTGAACGACGGGAAGCTGTTGAGCCGCCAGTGTTCGTTGGAGAGCACCTGCCGACCGTTGAAGACCGGGAAGCAGTCCAGGTCGTCGAAGACCCGGCCGACCTCGACGTTGGTGAACGTGTGGCCGTCATCGGTCGACCGGGCGATGACCGTGGCATCGGTCGTGAACCCGGCCGTCGGTGATGCGCCCTCGTACGCGACGTAGAGCGTGCCGTCCGACGCGAACTGCGGGAACGATCCCTGGTTGAACGGGTGCGACGGGTCCGACACCTTCGAGCCGGCCCGGTTCCAGGACTGGCCGTGGTTGTCCGAGAACGCGTAGACGATGGGCGACCCGGTCTGGTCGAACCGCGTCCAGGTGACCACGACCTTGCCGTCCGGCCCGGCCGCGATCAGTTCCTTGTCGTGGAAGAAGTTCGCCGATTGCAGGTAGGTCACCATGTTCGGCGCGTCCCAGGTCAGCCCGCCGTCGTGCGACACGCTCACCGCGATGCCGGTGGCCGGCCTGCTCCGGTTGAACACGATGTTCGCGTAGTACGCGGTCCCGTCCGGTCCGATCGCCAGTGCCGGGTCGCCGGCGGCGTCGAACTGCTGGAACACGCCGGTGCCGCCGGTCTGCACGGTCAGGCCCGGCGTCTGCACGTTGGTCCACGTGGTGCCGCCGTCGAAACTGGCGTACGACCAGCCACTGGCATCGTGAAGACCGGTCGAGTTGCAGCACACCCGATAGTCGTTTGCCGCCGCGATCAGGTGGTTCGGGTTGGTCGGGTCGACTGCGATCGCCGTCTCGTTCTGCGGGCTGCGGCAGCCGAGGTTCGAGCTGCCCGAGTCGTTCACCGGGTCGTTGACGATCGCATTCACGTCCGTTGTCGGAGCGTACGCCACGGTGGTGTTGAAGGGAGCCGAGCGACACAGCCCCACAGCGGCCAGCGGCGTGTCCCGGCCGTGTCCGGGGCCCTGGTTGAGCCATGGTGACGTGAGGGTCGGCGGTGTCGGGCCGCCGGCTTGGGTCTCGGCGGCCGCGGCCGCGGTCGGCCCGGCCAGCGCGGTGGTCAGGAGCAAGACCGAGACGCCGGCCGCGGCTCGCAATCCTCTACTCATCGATCCTCCCCAACGGGGTGTTGGCAGCCGATCGGCTACTAGCACCCGACAGTATTGATCAAAGTAGATCATCGCAACCGGACGTGAATCGGCGTACCGGAGTAGCCGGCGCTGGAGAACCCGGTTGACCCGGAGCCCGATGGCGGGGCGGCGGCAAGGGCACCCGCCGCTGCGGTGGTGAAGCTGCCGATCGACCGGTCGAGGTCGGTGGCGCCAAGCGACTGACCCGGGCCAGCTGCAAGATCCGGGAATCGGGCATCTTGCTGCGGGTGCCCGACCCCGAGGGGCGCCTCGTTACGTTTCGCCGCCGTCGGAGGCGGAGCCCCGGATCGAACGATCCGGGGCTCGACGGACTACGCGCCGGGTGCGGGGACGGCGGTCCAGGTAGTGCCACCGTCGGCCGACACCGACACCACTGACCCGACATCCGGATCGTCGCGTTGATCCCAGACCTGGGCCGCCACCACGACGCCACCGCTGAGATAAAGCGCATTCGGATGTGCCGGCGCCGCGGAGAGCCGCTCCAGAGCTGAGGCACCCGCCGTGAGCCGGTAGACACCGCCCTCCTCGCTCGCGTACGCCAGGATCAGGTCGCCATTCGGGAGAGCCAGTCCACCGGCCGCTGCTTGCGCGAGGCCGAGCACATCGGCCCACGTGGCACCGCCGTCGACCGAGCGGACCAGCCGCGAACCGGCGCCGGTGCGTACCGATGCGTACACGGTGTGGCCATCGACCGTCGCCACGAACTCCACGGCCGTTGCGGCGTCGACTGTGGACAGTATTTGCCAGGTCGCGCCGTGGTCGCGGGTCACCCGTACGCACGGACCGGCGGAGCAGGCCGTCCAGAAGCTGCCGTCCGTCGCAGGGACGGGGTTCATGTCCACCTTCTTGAATGGCAGGCCGCCGGGTGGCGGCGTGGCAAGGAATGTGAGCCGGTCGTCAGCCCCGAATGTGCCGAACGTGCCTGCCGGCCCGGTGTCTCGTGGCGACGGCGACTCTTGCCAGGTGGACCCGCCGTCGGCCGTGGTCCAGTACCGCCGATCCCAGCCGCCGAAGGCCAGCCTGTCAGTGCCGTCGACCCAGAGCATGAGCGAGTGCCCCTGGACCAGCTCGACGCCCGCGTCCTTGGTGGCCGGGTCGCCGGGGAGTGCCCGCGCCTGCCAGGTCTGCCCCGCATCGGCCGTAACGAGCAGCTGCGAACTGCACTCCTCGTGCACATCGGGGGTCGGCGCCCCGGCCGGGACGGCGCCCACGTTGTCCCTCGAACAGCGTTCCTGCAGAACGTATCCGTGCTGGTGGTCGGTGAACAGCGTGTTGATCAGCATAGCCGAGTACACCCGCTGCGGTGGGCTGTCGCCGACCGGCGCACCGGCGGGGCCGGGCCGGATGATGCTGGCCGCCACCACTGCCACGGCGACCAGGACGACGCTGCACCCGGCAGCCGCTGCCGCCAGCCGGCGCCGGCGCACCTTCACCACCCTCGACAGCATCGCGTCGCAGGCGGGTGGCTCTGGCTGATCGGTGCGCTGGAACTCCTGGCGCAACAGATCTTCAATTCGTGCCACGGTAAACCTCCAGTTCGGCGTGGTCGTCGGCGGAGAACCGGTTACGCAGCGCCTGCAGGCCGCGGAACCGCAGCGAACGGATGGTGGCGGGACGGCGGTTCAGCAGCTCGGCGATGTCCTCGTCGGCCATGTCGTCGAGGTAGCTCAAAACCAGTACGGCACGCTGCAGGCGGGGCAGGTCGGCGAGGCCACGGCGCAGCGCATCACGTACGTCGACACTCGCGTACGCGTCGCCCGCTGCGGCAGCCTCGACAAGCGGCTGCAGCACCGGCCGGCGGCGAACGCTGCGCCACCGGCTCAGGTAGGTGCGGAACATGACCATCCGGGCGTACCCGAGTGGGTTGCCGTCCTTGTCGATCCGCCGCCACACGCCCGCCATCCGGACCAGCGTGTCCTGGACCAGATCCTCACCGGCGTGGACGTTGCCCGTCAGTGCGTACGCGTGTCGCATGAGTGCCGGCAGGCTCTCGCCGACGAACTGCTCGAAGGCAGCCTCCGCCATCCGACTCCCTCCTCCGGGGTCTCCACACCACATACGCCGCCTGCTCGCATTCTGTTGCGCCTGGCGGGCCGGCACAGCCGGACCAACGTTGGTGGGGGATCGGACGGACGGTAGTCCGGTACGGCCGGTCTGTGGCGCGCCACGGCCTGGCCAGCCGTACGCCTGACACTGGGCGGCACCGGGGCGGTGATGGCCGAACGACGCTGGGTCATCCTCAGATCGGCACTGCCAAGCAGGCCAAGGTCTTACAGCTCACCGTACGGGCCATGGCTTGATCCGATCCTCGCGGAGCGGCGTCTCGCCCAGCTCTACGATCGGCTTGACCCGGATCGCCGTGACCTGGACACGTACGCGGCCATGGTTGACGAGTTCGGTGCGCGAAGCGTCCTGGACATCGGCTGCGGCACCGGGACCTTCGCCTGCCTGCTCGCCAATCGTGGGCTCGTCGTGACCGCACTTGACCCGGCGGCGGCGTCCCTCGACATCGCGCGGACCAAGCCAGATCCTCACCGACGAGGACAGGACCTCGAAGCTGCGAGCCGCGCACGCCGCGCTGCGCCCGGGCGGGCGCCTGATCTTCGAGACCCGTAACCCGGCGGCGAAAGCATGGCTCGAGTGGAACCGCGAGCAGTCATACCAGGACACGGTCATCCCCGGAGTCGGCGGCGTCCGGCAGTGGTTCGAGGTGACCGACGTCAGCGATGGGCTGGTGACGTTTCGCGGGACCTACATCTTCGAGTCCGATGGTGTGCGTGTGACCCCTACGTCCGCTCTGCGTTTCGCACCCGGGACGAGGTGAGCGCCTCGCTGGTCGCGGCTGGCTACCTCATCGACGAGGTACGCGAAGCGCCGGACCGGCCCGGCCGTGAGATGGTCTTCATCGCGCAGCGGCCGGAATGACACCCACCGCCAGCACTAGCGCCGCGGCGAAAACGTCACGGTCAGACCTCCTCAGGTCGACGGTCCCCCGGCACGCCGATCGTTGCCGCCGCCGGCTCGATCGACCGGTACTACGGGCGGTCCTTCGGTCCCGCGGTCAGTTCCTGATAGGCGGACAGGACCGCCTCGGTCCGGTCAGACAGTTCGGTGGCGGGGTCGGGGCGGACCTCCCACTCAGTCACACTCAGCATGGCCGAGTCCGCCTCCTCCACCGCTTGTCGGGCTCGTCGAGCCACCTTCGGCGCCCGACGCATAGCGGCCCGATCATGGGCGAAATGTGCGCAATGCTTGCCTAACGAGCGCAGTCGGTCGACCCGACGGGCTATTTCGGCGTCCATTGCCGCTAGGCGAACGGCCAGCTGATCGCGCCGGATTGTGAGTTCGTCTCGTAGCGGGTCATCGGGATCCAGGCCGTACTGCGCGAACGTGGCCTGACTGTGCGCCCCGGACAGGCGACCACGCTCGGCAATGAGGCGCGCCAGCTCCCATCGTGCGTCTTCGATCACGGACACGGCGTCCTTGATGCCACTCATGCCCTCGATGTTCGGCCATGCGATCAAGATCATGCTGGACGACTTCTCGACGTCCTGCCATGCCGTTAGGTGGTCACGGTCGGCAACGACTACGCGAGGTCGAGCGAGGAGCGTACCCACGACCACGATGACCGCGACGCCTGCCAGGCCGACCAGGGCCAGGCCCGGTAGCCACAGACGTCTGGTCAGCAGCGCCGCACCAATGGATGCGCTAGGAACCGTCGTCCACAACACGTACCTACTTGCCGGCCGAACAAGCAGCGGAGCGAACCAGCGCAACCGGGACGGGCCGTACACGTTGATCGGTGCCCGGTGAGTGCCCACCCTTGCCTCCGCACGATCCGCAAACCCGTCGAGTACTGGCGCTGATCTCTAACATGCAAGCAAGCCACGCTGCTCCGCAAGCTTCCGGCGGTCGCCCCTCACGTGCCGGCACGGTTAGCCGCCACCATTGTCACGAAGGTCCGCCTGCCCGCGGCGAGGGCAGTTCGGCTGGGCGGCCCCGGTCGCGGGCAGCGTCGCCAACGGCGACCCCGGCCAGGACGACGGTAGCGGCGATCGCGTTGGTGGCGATCGACACCACGAACGCCGCCGTCCGGTCGAGTGCGAAGCCGCCGTGGCTAAGTGCAAGGTAGGCAGCGATGCCGACCATGCCATTGGCATAGATGTCGAACCGTTGGAAGGCTGCCTCCGAGATGATCTCCGCTGGGCCGTCCCTGGGCCGTCCGGGCCGTCACCGAGCCGCCGAACGCTGACCAGTATCGACCATCATCGACCAATACTGACGCACGAAGTACCAGGTCAGCGGCCATGAGCAGAGCCACGGCCAGGGTACGACGGACGAGTCGACCTGTACGCCGGCTTCTGTCTGGTGCCCACCGCTGACCTGCAGGTTCGCCCTGGCACCGCTCCTGCCTGGCGTTCTATCCGTTCAGCAGATCACGTGATGTCAGGCCGTTTCACGGAGTGGTGTGCCCTGTATGTGCCCCGCGTGATCTTGTACTTCCTACGGCCGGGCCGGAAGCTTCGCCCCGGGCTCGCGGACGTACCAACGGATGAAGTCGCGCAGTACCGACGAGCGGTCGAGTCCCTGCTCGCCGGCGGCCTCACCGAAGCGTCCCCAGAGGTCGAGGTCGACACGGATGGGTCGGGTGGGTGTGTTGGCCCCTTGGCCGCGCGGACTCATCATCTCGCCCTCCCTGTAGCTACGTGTGTCCATCGTAGATGGCTGGTGCTGTAGCTACAAGAACAACCCGTCCGGGCTTGTTCTGTAGCTACAGCGCTGCTACTCTATAGCTACAGAACAAGGGAGGACGAGATGGCCGAGCAGAAGATCCGGGAGACCAGAGGGGAGCGCTACCACCGGATCCGCGCCGAGCTGATCGCCGAGGGCCGGTAGCCCAAGAGCGCCGACACGATCGCGATGCAGCGGGCCGCCGAGTGGGCGGCCTACGAGCAGAAGCTCCAGACGATCTGACCAGGCAGCCCCGGGCCGGAGCAGCGAACTCCAGCCCAGGGCCTTGATCCCGATCCCACCAAGGAGGGACAGGACCCGATGAACACCGTACCGACCCAACACCCCCGCTGGTGCGCGCTCGAGGCGTGCACCGTGATCGACTCGATCGGCCTGCACTACGGCCGGGTCCGCCTGGTACCGGCCGACGGCACCGACACCAACCTGACCGTCCTTCTGTGGCAGGCGCCGCCGGTACCCGGCTCGCCGGCCTTCATCGAGATCGTGGCCAGCTGGCGCGACATCGAGCGGCGGAGGTGGGAACGGTGAACGCAACTAGGTTCACCAGCACTCTCGGCGCCGGCGCCGTGGCGGGCATCGCCGCGTGGTCCTCGTGGAGCCACATGGTGGCGACCGCGCTGCACGTCGGCGAGCGGCCTGAGGTCGCCTACCTGCTGCCGCTCAGTGTCGACGGGCTGCTCGTCGTCGAGCTGCTGTCCCGCCGCGGCCGCGCGGCGCGTACGGAAGCGCCGTCGGCGGCGGCACCCTCCACCGTGGACGCCACCGACGACCCCACCCGACCGGTGGTACGGGCACCGCGCGAGTCGGCGCCGCAACGGCGCAGTACGGCCGCCAAGATCGGCCGGCTGGCGGCCCGGATGCCGGACGCGTCTGCCGCCACGATCGCAGCCGGGGCCGGTGTCAGCGAGTCCACGGCGCGGCGGCATCTTGCCGCCACCCGGGCGCCCGAGATGGCGTCAGCGGAGGCGTAAGCCGTAGACACACGACACGGCGGCGCTCCCCGGGGTATCAACCCCGGAGCGCCGTTTCGTTGGCTCTACGTGGGGGCTGTGGGGCCGTTGATGCTGGTCAGCTCACGCCCAACGGATGAATGTCGCCAACTAGAGGGCTTGAGTTCATGAACTTGTCTTCGTGAGTCAAGTCCTGGCGAGAAGCCCTTGTTTTCGGGCGTAGTCGTCCGCGGTGGCGGT
>JAEHDK010000154.1 GCA_016880465.1 Micromonosporaceae bacterium | reverse complement strand
GAAGCCGTCCCGCGGCGGTACCACGCCCATGTTGCCCGGCGCCGCCGCGATCACGTCCAGCGCGGCGTCGTCGATCGCGGCCGATACGAACCAGGCCTCGGACGCGCTCGGCGGCTGGTAGACCCCGCGCGCGAGCCTCGCGTGGAAGAACGCCTTGAAGGCGGCGGTGTCCTGGGTCTGCGCGGTCGCGAAGTCGCGCACGTCCACCCCGGTGAAGAAGATCGAAAACATGTTTCCGGCGTACGACAGCCGGTGCGCGACCCCGGCGCCGGTGAGCGCGTCGCTCGCGAGCTTCCCCACGGTCGCGGCGGTACGGTCGAGCGCTGCGTAGACCTCGGGGGTGGCCAGGCGCAGCGTCGCGAGCCCGGCCGCGCAGGCGAGCGGGTTCCCGGACAGCGTGCCGGCCTGGTACACCGGCCCGGCCGGGGCGAGGTGGGCCATCAGCTCGGCCCGACCGCCGAACGCGGCCGCGGGCAGCCCACCGCCCATCACCTTGCCGAACGTCCACAGGTCGGCATCGACGGGCTGCCCTTGGCGGGCGGCGATGCCGTACCAGCCCTCCCGGGACACCCGGAACCCGGTCATCACCTCGTCGACGATCAACAGGGCGCCGTACGCGTGGGCGACCCGGGCCAGCGCGGCGTTGAAGCCGTCCCGCGGCGGTACCACGCCCATGTTGCCCGGCGCCGCCTCGGTGATGATGGCGGCGATCTCGGCACCCTGTGCGGCGAATGCCGCCTCGACGGCCTCGATGTCGTTGTACGGCAGCACGATCGTGTCGCCGGCCGCGGCACCGGTGACGCCGGGCGAGTCCGGCAGTCCGAGCGTCGCCACGCCCGATCCGGCCGCGGCGAGCAGCGCGTCGACGTGGCCGTGATAGCAGCCGGCGAACTTGACGATCCGGGACCGGCCGGTGCAGCCCCGGGCCAGCCGGATCGCCGACATGGTGGCCTCGGTGCCCGAGTTGACGAGCCGTACCTGCTCGACCGGGGTACGGGAGACCAGCTCCTCGGCGAGCGCGACCTCACCCGGCGTCGGGGTGCCGAAGCTGGTACCCGAGGATGCCGCCGCCTGTACGGCCGCCACGACCTCCGGGTGGGCGTGGCCGAGCAGCAGCGGCCCCCAGGAGCAGACCAGGTCGGCGTACCGGCGCCCGTCCGCGTCGATCAGCCAGGGCCCCTCGCCCCGCACCATGAACCGCGGCGTACCGCCGACCGCCCGGAACGCACGCACCGGCGAGTTGACCCCGCCCGGCACGAGGGCTCGGGCGCGGTCGAACAGGGCCTGCGAGGCCGGCGCGTCGGCCGGGTACGGAGCGTTCACGACTGCGTCATTGTGTCAGCGGCCGTCCGTGCGGTTGCGCGCGCCCCGGTGCCTCGCGGTGTATCACGATAGGCTCATCGACGTGGACCGCCCGGATCTTCGGATCTCCGTCAGCCGAGTTCCCGCCGAGGCGACCGTGAGCCTCGCCGGGGAGATCGACATGCTGACCGCACCCCGGCTCGCGGCGACCGTGAACGACCTGCTCGCGGAGCCGCCGCCCCGGATCACGCTGGATCTCGCCGGGGTGACGTTCTGTGACTCGCAGGGGCTCGGCACGCTGGTCGTCCTCAGCCGGAAGGCGACGACCGCGCAGAGCGTCCTCATCCTCACGAACGTCGCCGGCTTCCTCATGCGGGTGCTCGACATCACCGGCCTGCGGTCCGCCCTGATGATCAGCAACGCGCCGCCGAACGGCTGACCGTCAGCTCGGTGTACGGGCGTCGCTGAGTAGCTCTGCGGCGCGCCCTACCGGTGCCGGGGCGACGGCGACCACCGGCAGCAGCAACCCGACGGCCTCGTCCACCGCCGCGGTCAGCCGCCGCCACCGGCGGTCACGCTCCTCCGCCGCCTCGGCCTGCGCCCGCAGCTGCTGCGTCTTCGTCCACAGCTCGACGAACACCGACACCTTCGCCCGGAGTACCCAGGGGTCGAAGGGCTTCGTCAGGTAGTCCACCGCGCCGACCGCGTACCCGCGCAGCGCGAGCTGGGCATCCCGGTCGGCCGCGGTCAGGAAGATGATCGGGATGTGCCGGGTACGCTCGCGGCGCTTGATGTGGCTCGCGGTCTCGAAGCCGTCCAGCTCCGGCATCTGCGCGTCCAGCAGGATCACCGCGAAGTCGTCGATCAGCAGCTGCTTGAGGGCGGCCTCCCCGCTCTCGACGGCCACCGGCTCGACCGGCAGCCCCTGCAGCATCGCCTCCAGCGCGATCAGGTTGTCCCGCCGGTCGTCGACGAGCAGCGCCCTCGCCGGTGGCATCGGGGTCATCGCGCTATCCTCTTCCGTTCGCGACTGCGGGGCCCGCTCCGCATGCTCCGCTCACTCCTCGCGCTCACCAGACCTCCCGCGCGGTGCCGGAGACCCAGGCGGCCATCAGCTCCAACAGCTCGTCCAGGTCGACCGGCTTGGTGATGTAGTCGCTCGCGCCGGCGGCGAGCGCGGACTCGCGGTCACCGGGCATCGCCTTGGCGGTCAGGAATACCACCGGCAGATCGGCGAACCGCTCGTTGCGCCGGATCGCGCGGGTGGTCTCCTGCCCGTCCATGTCCGGCATCATCGCGTCCATCAGCACGATGTCGACGTCCGGACGCTGGGCGAGCAGCCGTACCCCGTCCCCGCCGCTGTCTGCATAGAGCACCGCCATGCCATGCAGCTCCAGGGCACTCGTCAGGGCGAAGACGTTACGTACGTCGTCGTCGATGATGAGGACCGTGGCCCCGTCGAGCTGGAGGGCCGCGACGCTGCTCCGCCGCTGGACGGCCGTGGCGCGGTCGACCGGGACCCGCACCAGCGGTGGCTGGCCGGTACGCATCGGGATCGGGACGACCGGTACGGCCGGCCCGATCACCGTGTCCGGTACGAGAGCGTCGGGCAGGAACAGCGTGAACGTCGAACCCCGCCCGGGATCCGAGGCCACCGCGATCGTGCCACCGAGCAGCCGGGCCAGTTCCCGGCTGATCGACAGGCCCAGTCCGGTACCCCCGTACTTGCGGCTCGTGGTGCCGTCCGCTTGCTGGAACTGCTCGAAGATCAGCGCGAGCTTCTCATCCGAGATGCCGATCCCGGTGTCGGTCACGCTGAACGCGACGACCTGGCGTGCCGAGGTCAGGCTCGGCACGTCGTACCGCTGCCCGTCCGGTGCCGGTGCGATGGTGAGGCCGACCGACCCGCAATCGGTGAACTTGACCGCGTTGGACAGCAGGTTCCGCAGGATCTGCTGGAGCCGCTGGGCGTCGGTGACGATCGACGCCGGCAGGTCGGCGGCCAGCGAGACGGTGAAGTCGAGCCCCTTCTCCTCGGCCTGCGGCGCGAACGCCTGCTGGACGTAGCCCCGCACCTCGTCGAAGGCCACGTCGACCGGCTCGACGTCCATCCGGCCCGCCTCGATCTTCGACAGGTCGAGGATGTCGTCGATGAGCGCGAGCAGCTCGGAACCCGCCCGGTGGATCGTGTGCGCGAACTCGATCTGCCGCTGGGTCAGGTTGCGGTCCGGGTTGTCGCCGAGCAGCCGGGCCAGCAGCAGCAGCGAGTTGAGCGGCGTACGCAGCTCGTGGCTCATGTTCGCGAGGAACTCGGACTTGTACTGCGAGGCCCGGGCGAGCTGCTGGGCCTTCTCCTCCAGGCCCAGCCGGGCCATCTCGATCTCGCGGTTCTTCACCTCGATGTTTCGGTTCTGCTCGGACAGCAGCGCGGCCTGCTGCTCCAGTTCGGTGTTCGTACGCTGCAGCTCGGCCGACTGCTCCTGCAACTCGGTGGCGAGCCGCTGGGACTGGGCGAGCAGTTCCTCGGTACGCCCGTTGGCCAGGATCGTGTTGAGCGCGACCCCGATGGTCGCCACCAGCCGTTCCAGGAACGCCAGGTGCAGCCCGGAGAACGTGGCCACCGAGGCGAACTCGATGACCCCGAGCAGCTCGCCCTCGAACAGCACGGGCAGTACGACCGTGGCGGCCGGATCGGTGGTGGCGAGCCCCGACCGTACGGTCAGGTTGCCGCCCGGCGCGCCGACCCGGATCGTCCGGCGGGACACGGCGGCCTGGCCGACGAGGCCCTCCCCCGCCGCGAACGTGATCTCGTGATCGCGGGCGACGTACCCGTACGACGCCGCGAGCCGCAGCCGCATCGCCTCGTCCGCGTGCGGGTACTCGGCGACGAAGAACGCGCCGAGCTGAGCGTTCACGAGCGGCGTGACCTCACTCATGATCATGCGGTACACCTCGTCCAGATCCCGCTGGCCCTGCAGGAGGCCGCCGATCCGGGCGATGTTGGAGTCGAGCCAGCCCTGCTCGGCGTTCTCCTTCGTGGTCTCCCGCAGCGTGACGATCATCTGGTTGATGTTGTCCTTCAGCTCGGCCACCTCACCCTGCGCCTCGACCGCGATCCGCTGGGTCAGGTCGCCGCGGGTCACCGCGGTCGACACCTGCGCGATGGCCCGCAGCTGGGTGGTGAGGGTGGAGGCGAGCTGGTTCACGTTCTCGGTGAGGTCGCGCCAGGTACCCGAGACCCCGCGTACCTGCGCCTGACCGCCCAGCTTCCCCTCGGAGCCCACCTCGCGGGCCACCCGGGTCACCTCGTCGGCGAACGAGGAGAGCTGGTCCACCATCGTGTTGACGGTGTTCTTCAGCTCCAGGATCTCGCCGTGCGCGTCGACCGCGATCTTCTGCGACAGGTCCCCGCGGGCCACCGCGGTCGCCACCTGGGCGATGTTGCGGACCTGCCCGGTCAGGTTCGACGCCATGAAGTTCACGTTGTCCGTCAGGTCCCGCCAGGTGCCCGCGACACCGCGTACCTGCGCCTGGCCGCCCAGCTTCCCCTCGGTACCCACCTCGCGGGACACCCGGGTCACCTCGTCGGCGAAGCTGGACAGCTGGTCCACCATCGTGTTCACCGTGCTCTTCAGCTCCAGGATCTCGCCCCGGGCATCCACGGTGATCTTCTGGCTGAGGTCACCCCGGGCCACCGCGGTGGTCACCTGCGCGATGTTGCGCACCTGCGCGGTCAGGTTGCCGGCCAACTCGTTCACGTTCTCGGTGAGGTCCCGCCACGTACCCGCGACGCCGGCGACCTGCGCCTGGCCGCCCAGCTTCCCCTCGGAGCCCACCTCGCGGGCCACCCGGGTGACCTCGTCGGCGAAGGACGAGAGCTGGTCCACCATCGTGTTCACCGTGCGTCCGATCGTGCGGAACTCACCGCGGAGCGGCCGGCCCTCGATCTCCAGGGCCATCTGCTGCGACAGATCGCCGTCGGCCACCGCCACGATCACCCGGGCCAGCTCCATCGTCGGCCGGCCGAGGTCTTCGATGAGTCCGTTGATCGCGCGGATGCCGTCCGCCCAGGCGCCCTGGTAGTCCTCCACGTCGATGCGCTCGGTCATCCGGCCCTCGCGGCCGACAACCCGGCCGATGCGCATGAACTCGCGGTTGCGCCGCTCCTGCAGCGCCACCAGGTCGTTGAACGCGTCCGCCACCTCGCCGGCCGGCCCGCCGCGGCGCGGCAGCCGGACCTTCAGCTCGCCGGTCCGGGCGCGCCGCAGTGCGGCCGCCAACTCGGCCAGCAGGGCCGCCTCGCCGGACGGGGTGTCGCGCAGGTCCACGGTGGTCATCGGTCCTCCGCCGGGGGTTGCCAGGTGGCTGGGTGTTTCCCATCATTGCCTGATAGATGGGCGCAGGCGAGCCGCCAGGTTGGAATGGACGGCCCATTCGGTGGAGACTGCACGGGTGCCAGCCGAGGTCGTACGCCGCGCACGGCTGCCTGCCGACCGTCGTACGCCCGCAACGGCTCGGTCGGTCGTCCGGTCTGTCCTCGTCGAGGCTGAGCTCACCGAACTGCTCGACGAGGCGCTGCTGCTGACGACCGAGCTCGCCACCAACGGCGTCCTGCACGCCGGCACCGACCTCGACCTCGAGGTGGTCGCGGATCCGCGCGGGCTCACGGTGACCGTGCTCGACCAGTTGCCCGGGCCGCTCGCCCGCGCCGCCGACGATGCGCCCGACCCGTTGGCCGAGCCCGCCGAGCGCGGCCGCGGACTCCAGCTGGTCGACCATTTCGCGAGCCGCTGGGGCACCACGCACCACGCCAAGGGCAAGGGCGTGTGGTTCCGCCTCGACCGCGCCGACCGCGCGATGGTCGACGGTTCCGCCGCCGGCATCGCGAGTACGCAGGAGCCGGATGCCCTGGCCGCCCTTCTCGCGATCGCCCCGGACCACCAGTCGTCGGCGGCCGTACCGCGGTTCGCCGACGAGCTCCTGCGCTGCCTGGCCGAGCGGATCGCGGCGACCGCGGGCACCGTACGGCTCGACCGCGCCGACGGGGCGGGCGTACACACCGTCGCCCGGTACGGCGCCCGGCTCCTGCCCGGCGCACCGGCCCTTCGCCTGCCGCTGCCGGTCAGCCGGCCCTGGTCCGGTGAGCTCGAGGTGGCCGCCCCGGAGACCTGGCACGCGCACCTGCTGGCCACGCTGGTCGCCGATCGGCTCGGCCTCGTCGTGGAGAACGAGCGGCTGCGACTGGCCGACACCCGCCGGCAGACCTGGCTCACCTACCTCGCGGAGGCGAGTGAGCTGCTGGCCCAGTCGCTGGACATCGAGCTGACGATCGCCCTGATCCCGCGGCTCGTCGTACCGCGGCTGGGGCAGTGGTGTGCGGTGCACCTCATCGACGAGTGGGGTGCGATGCCGCTCGCGGCGGCCACCCACGCGGACGAGAGGGCGCTGGCGGCCCTGCTGGACTCGTTGGGTGCCACACAGTCTGGTGGTCCGGGTTCGGGCGGCATGGCCGAGCGGCTGCGGGAGGCCGCCGCCGGCTCGACGTCGGTGCCACTCGGCCCACCGCTGGACGGCTTCGTGATCCCGCTCGTGGCCCGCGGCCAACGGCTCGGCGTGCTCTCGGCCGGCCGGCACGCCGACCACCGGCAGGACCCGGACGAGATGGCGATCCTCGAGGACATCGCGCGGCGGGCCGCGCTGGCGCTGGACAACGCGCGCATCCACGACGAGCGCCGGCGGGTGGCACACATGCTGCAACAGTCGCTGCTGCCGCCGGAGCTGCCGGAGATCGCCGGCGTCGAGGTGGCCGCGGAGTACGTACCCACCGGCAACGAGGTCGAGGTCGGCGGCGACTTCTACGACGTCGTGCCGATGCCGGACGGCCGCTGGCTGTTCGTGATCGGCGACGTGTCGGGCAAGGGCGTACAGGCCGCCGCCGTCACCGGACTCGTCCGGGACGTGATCCGGGTCCTCGTCGCGGACGGCCGGACGCTGCCCGCCATGCTCGGCACGCTCAACGAGACGCTCGGCGAGCGGGGTGGTGGTCGGTTCTGCACACTCGCGCTGGCCGCCGTCGGCCGCGGGCTCGACGGCGTACTCGACGTCTGGCTGCACCTGTGCGGCCACGACCGGCCCGTGTTCGTCGGCGCGGCCGGCCAGGCGTCCTTCGTCGGCTCGGGCGGTACGGCGCTGGGGCTGCTGGAGTCGGTGACCTCGCCGGTCACCCGGCTCGGCCTTGACCCGGGCGACACGCTGGTCTTCTACACCGACGGCGTGACCGAACGGCGCCGGCACGGCGAGCTGTTCGGCGGCGAGCGGCTGCGGACGGCCGCCGGGCCGCTCGCCGGCTACCCGGCCGGCGTCGTGGCCGCCCAGCTGCGCTCGACCACGCTGGGCTTCTCGGCCGACCCACCCCGCGACGACATCGCGATCCTCGTCGTACGCAACGAGTCGGCCCGCTAGCCACGCAGCGAGGCGTCCAGCAGCTCGACGGTGTGCATGGTCTTCGGCGCGCGGTCGCCGGCGAGCGTACGCAGCGCGGAGTCGAGCTGCAGCAGGCAACCCGGGTTGCCGGCGACCACCACGTCCGCGCCGGTCGCCAGCACCGCGGCCGCCTTGCGCCGACCCAGTTCCGCCGCGGTCGCCGGCTGCAGCAGGTTGTACACGCCGGCCGAGCCGCAGCACAGGTCCGGCGCCGCGGGCGTGACGAGGCGCAGCTCCGGAATGCCGCCGAGCAGCGTACGGGGTTGCGCCCGGACACCTTGCCCGTGCGCGAGATGGCAGGCGTCGTGGTACGCCACGGTCAGCGGCACCGGGTGCCGCTCGGCAACCGGCTGGAGCTCGACGAGCAGCTCGGTCACGTCGTACGGCCGCCACCGCGGCGCGTCGCCGAGCAGTTCGCCGTACTCCTTGAGCATCGAACCGCAACCGGCGACATCGGTGACGACCGCATCGATCCCGGCCCGGGCGAAAGGCGCCCAGCTCCAGCCGGATCTTGCCGGCGCGCTCCGGTCCGCACGGCAGCAGGACCCGCGCGCGCCGGCCCCGGGCCTGGACGAGGGAGGCGGCGCCGGAGGCGTACATCGTGCTGCTGGCGGCGCCGAAGGCGGTGGATTATTATCCGCGGATCGGGTTCAAGCGCCATGAGTCGGCGTGGATCGTGAGACCCGGGGAGGGCCTGATCAGCCCGGCAGG
>JAEHDK010000153.1 GCA_016880465.1 Micromonosporaceae bacterium | reverse complement strand
GTCGTGCCGGCGCTGTGCCGCCAGCACCGCGGTGAACTGGGGATTCATGACCTGGTCCCCCCTTGGGAAACTAGCAAACCTGATTTGGTGGTGTCGCTCGTCAGGCTAGTACGATGGGGATAACCGGTCAACTCGCATAAGTGGTGTCGACCGTCACGCGGTGGCAAGCTGAGTAGGCGTGGACAAGGGGGTGGGCCGTGGCCGAGGCACCAACCGCGCTGTGGCTCCTCGAGTCGTACCTGAACTCCGTCGACGTCGAAACGGGGCAGGACGATCTGGCGTCCGTACCGCGCCTGCGTACGTGGCTCGCCGCGCATGGCCGGGAGGCGGCGGGTCGGGCGGCCACCGCTGACGAACTGGCGCTGGCTCGGGAGATCCGCACCGAGCTGCGTGAGATCCTGCGCGGCAACTGCAACGGCGACACGCTGACGTCGCCCCGGCTCGACGCGCTGGCCGCGCGCGTACCGCTGCGCGCCCGCTTCACGCACCCGGAGGTCAGCCTGCAGCCGGCCGGCGAGGGCGTCATCGGCGTGCTGGGCGAGGTGCTGGCCGCGGTGGTCGTGGCGGACCGGACCGGCACCTGGCGCCGGCTCAAGCTGTGCCGGGACGATGCCTGCCAGGCCGTGTTCTACGACCGGTCCAAGAACGCCTCCCGCTGCTGGTGCTCGATGCGGGTGTGTGGCAACCGGAACAAGGCCCGGGCGTACCGGCGCCGCTCCGCGGCAGCCGACGCCTAGCTACAGCGCCGGGGTGCCGTCGAAGTCCACCGCCGAGTAGCGGCGGAGCTTCTCCAGCCGGTGGAACGCGTCTATCACCCGGATCGTGCCGCTTTTCGAGCGCATCGTGATCGACTGGGTGTACGCGCCGCCGCTGCGGTACCGCACACCGCGCAACAGGTCACCCGAGGTCACTCCGGTGGCGCAGAAGAAGATGTTCTCCCCGCGTACGAGGTCGTCCATCGTCAGGACCCGGTCCAGGTCGTGGCCGGCGTCGACCGCCCGCTGCCGTTCGGCGTCGTCGCGCGGCCAGAGCTTCGCCTGGATCGCTCCGCCCATGCACTTGAGCGCGCACGCCGCCACGATGCCCTCAGGCGTACCGCCGATGCCCATTAGCACGTCCACATCGGACTGTTCCCGGGCGGCACTGATGGCACCGGCGATGTCGCCGTCGCTGATGAACCGGATCCGGGCGCCGGCCTCCCGGGCCTCCTGTACGAGTGCTCCGTGTCGCGGCCGGTCCAGGATGCACACGGTGACATCGGACACACCCGAGCGCTTCACCCGGGCGATGCGTCGCAGGTTCTCCGTGACGCCCGCGTTGATGTCGACGACATCGGCGCAGTCCGGTCCCACGGCCAGCTTCTCCATGTAGAACACCGCGCTCGGATCGAACATCGCACCGCGCTCGGCCAGCGCGAGGACGGCGAGTGCGTTGGGCATGCCCTTGCTCATCAGCGTCGTGCCGTCGATCGGGTCGACCGCCACGTCGACCTCGGGACCGGTGCCGTCGCCCACCTTCTCGCCGTTGTAGAGCATCGGGGCGTTGTCCTTCTCGCCCTCCCCGATGACGACGACGCCGCTCATCGGCAAGGAGTTGATCAGCCGGCGCATGGCGTCGACCGCGGCGCCGTCGCCGCCCTCCTTGTCGCCGCGGCCCACCCAGCGTCCGGCGGCCATGGCGGCGGCCTCGGTCACCCGGACCAGGTCCAGCGCGAGGTTACGGTCAAGTTCCTGCGGTTGTCGCGACTGAGGTTGGATCATGTGCAGCCTCCTCGGCAGGGCGATGGGTAAATCCTGACAGACCGGGCGGCTCTCGGCGCGCTAAGGGTCATCGTGGAGGATGGTGTCGTGATCGCGTCCGCCCCTGCCAACCCGACCGGCCCGGCCGCCCCGGTCCCGGCCACCGTGCCGCCGGCCGCCGTACGGCGATCGGGCCGTACACCGCGGGACATGGCCCTGTCCCTGCTGGTGCTCCTCATCCCGATGCTGTTGTTCGTCCTGACGTACCGGTACCTGCACCACGGGGACGAGCCGGTGGTCGTCGACCCGGCGGCCACTATCGCGCAGGCCCGGTCGGCCGGCGCGTTCCCGGTCGAGGTGCCGGAGGGTCTCGGTACGGGATGGCGCACGGTGAGCGCAGTGTTCCGGACCGCCGAGAACGGCGCGACGCTGCGCCTCGGGTACCTGGCACCGTCCGGCTCCGGTCTCCAGGTGGTGCAGAGCGACGTGCCCGCCGCGCCGCTGCTCGCCGTCGAGCTGGGCGAGGGACCCCGGGCGACCGGTACGGAGACCGTCGCGGGGCGCGCCTGGCAGCGGTACACCGCGCGCAGCGGCGAGACCGCGCTCGTACTCACCGAGGCCGGCCGGACGGTGGTGGTGATCGGGGACGCATCGATCCACGAGGTGCGCGCGCTCGCCGGGTCGATGCGCTAACCTGCCCAGGTCCCGCGTCGTCGGCCGTCGGGGAGGCCGACAAACCCGTCGACGCCCGCCCCATGAGGGAGCGAGAAACATGAAGCCTCGCCGTTGGGCGATTGCCGGTCTCGCGGCCGCCGCCCTGACCTTCAGCACCGCCGGATGCAGCACCGGAAAGAACGACACGCCCGGCGGCGGTACGACGCCGTCGGCGACGCCGGCCGCTGACCCGAAGGTCGTGCTGGCCAAGGCGGCACAGGAACTCACCAAGGCCAGCTTCAAGATCAGCGGTAAGACGAAGGGCAGCACCATCCAGTCCTCGATCGACCCGGTCGCCAAGCACGTGGTCTCGACGATCGTTCAGGGAGATCCAGGGCAACAGATCACGGTCGACATCGTGGTCGTGGCCGGTGACCCGTTCGTCAAGGTCCAATTCGGTGCACTGGCCCAGGTTCTGGGCCTCGGACCGCTGGACAACAAGTGGCTGCACGTCGACCAGACAAAGATCACAAACACCAAGTCGTTCGGCATCACCGCCGTCGATCCGGCCGATGCGGCGCTGCTGTTCACCAACGTGGTCACCGTGGCGAGTGCCGGTCCGGGCCGGTACACCGGCACGATCGACCTGACCAAGGCGCCGAAGGCGGGGCTCGCCGACGAGGACACCGTTACCGATCTGGCCGATCAGGCCAAGGCCATACCGTTCGAGGCCGCGGTCGACGACAAGGGGCGACTGACCTCGCTGAAGTTGACCATCCCGACTACCGCCAAGGTCACTGCGCAGACGTGGGAGGCCACGTTCAGCGACTTCGGTACGCCCGTCAGCGCAACCAAGCCGGCCGGTGCGATCGAGACGCCGGCGGCCCTGTACGAGCTGTTCAACCAGAGCTAGACGGCGACAGCCAGAGGGCGGTGCCGCCGGGTGCCGCCCTTTGGCGTTACGGCCGGGACTACGGGCGGTCGCCGTCGCGGCCGGCCCGCGCGGCGTCGAGCCGCTGGCGGGCGCCGTCGAGCCAGCGTTGGCAGACGCCGGCCAGCTCCTCACCTCGTTCCCAGAGCGCGAGCGACTCCTCGAGCGTGGTGCCACCGGCCTCCAACCGCTCGACGATGCCGGCCAGCTCGGCCCGGGCCTGCTCGTAGCTCAGCGGCTCACCGGCCGCGATCTGATCGGTCATGACGCCGCCACTGTAGCGGTGAGCTCGCCGCCGGCCAGCCGGATGCGCAACGCGTCGCCCGCGGCGGCCTCGACCGGGTCGCGCAGGACCGCGCCGTCGGGGCGCTGCACGATGGCGTACCCACGGTCGAGGGTGGCCGCGGGGGACAGCGCCCGAAGCCGTGCATGGGTGTGCCGCAGGTCGCTCGCCGCCGAGGTCAACCGGTGTTCGAGGGTACGAGCGGCGCGGGTTCGCAACGCCGCCACGTCCTCCTGCCGGCGATCGACAAGTACCCCCGGCCGGGCGAGCGCGGGCCGGCTGCGCAGGGCTTCGATCCGGTGTGCCTCGCGGTCGAGCAGCTGCCGTACGGCGCGGTCGAGCCGGTACCGCGCCTCGCCGATCAGCCGCACCTCCTCGGCCAGGTCCGGGACGATCCGCTTCGCCGCGTCGGTCGGCGTGGACGCCCGTACGTCGGCGACGTAGTCGAGCAGCGGGACATCGGTCTCGTGGCCGACCGCGCTGACGACCGGCGTACGGCAGCTGGACACCGCCCGGCACAGTGCCTCGTCCGAGAACGGCAACAAGTCCTCTGTGGACCCACCACCCCGGGCGATGACGATGACGTCGATCGTCCCGTCCTGGTCGAGGATCCGCAGCGCGTCGATCATCTGCGGTACGGCGCTCGGGCCCTGTACCGCGACGTTGACGACCCGGAAGTCCACGGCCGGCCAGCGGCGCCGTGCGTTGCTGAGCACGTCGCGCTCGGCCGCGGAGGCCCGGCCCGTGATCAACCCGATCCGCCGCGGCAGGAACGGCGGCCGCCGCT
This sequence comes from Micromonosporaceae bacterium, assembly GCA_016880465.1. GTDB lineage: Bacteria > Actinomycetota > Actinomycetes > Mycobacteriales > Micromonosporaceae > EFPC-2. The sequence continues at coordinate 4,275 of JAEHDK010000153.1, read as the reverse complement.
TGCGCCGCGGGTCGAACAGGCCCTCCGCGGCCAGCAGCTTCTTGAGCCGGTCCAGCCGGGCCAGCAGCTCGCCCAGGCCCACCTGGCGGATCTCGTCGGCGCGCAGCGAGAGCGTGCCGCGGCCGGGGTAGAAGTCGGGCCGGGCGTGTAGCAGCACCCGGGCACCCTCGGCAAGGTCAGGCGTACCGAGGTCCAGTACGTCGCGGTTCGTGGTGACGGTGAGGCTGATGTCCGCAGACGGGTCGCGGAGGGTGAGGAACACCGTCGTGGCGCCCGGGCGGCGGGTGATCTGGGCGACCTGGCCGTCCACCCAGACCCAGCCGAGCTTGGCGATCCAGGCGCCGATCTTCTGGCTGACGACGCGGACCGGCCACGGCTCCTCGGGCGAACTGGACCCGTTCGTCGCCTCGGCCACCGGGCCAGCCTACGTGGCCCACGTACGATGGGCGGGTGACCGAAGCCAAGCCGCGCAAGCGTGTCCTGCTCGCCAAGCCGCGCGGCTACTGCGCCGGCGTCGACCGGGCGGTGCTGACGGTCGAGGAGGCGCTGGCGCTCTACGGCCCGCCGATCTACGTGCGCAAGGAGATCGTGCACAACCGGCACGTGGTCACCACCTTGCAGGCCAAGGGTGCCGTCTTCGTCGAGGAGAACGACCAGGTGCCGGAGGGCTCGATCGTGGTCTTCTCCGCGCACGGCGTGGCGCCGGAGGTGTACGAGCAGGCCAAGCGGCGCCACCTCAAGGCGATCGACGCCACCTGCCCGCTCGTCACCAAGGTGCACCAGGAGGCGCGCCGGTTCGCCGCCGAGGACTACGACATTCTTCTCATCGGGCACGAAGGACACGAAGAAGTCGTGGGTACGGCGGGGGAGGCGCCCGAGCACATCCAGCTGGTCGACGGCCCCGACGGGGTGGACCGGGTGACCGTACGGGACCCGGCCAAGGTCGTCTGGCTCTCCCAGACCACGCTCTCGGTCGACGAGACGATGGAGACGGTCGACCGGCTGCGTACGCGACTCCCGCTGCTCGTCTCGCCGCCGAGCGACGACATCTGCTACGCCACGCAGAACCGGCAGGAGGTCGTCAAGGAGATCGCCGCCGAGTGCGACGTCGTCATCGTCGTGGGCTCGCAGAACTCGTCGAACTCGCAGCGGCTGCGCGAGGTGGCCGTGGACGCCGGGGCCCGGGCCGGGTACCTCGTCGACTTCGCCAGCGAGATCGACGACCGGTGGGTCGCCGATGCCTCGACGGTGGGCCTGACCTCGGGCGCATCCGTACCCGACGAGCTCGTCATGGAGGTGCTCGACTGGCTCGCGGCGCGCGGCTTCACCGACGTGGCCGAGGTCACCACCGCGCAGGAGAAGCTGACGATCTCGCTGCCGCAGGAGCTCAAACGCGACATGCGCACCGCCGCTGCGGCCCGCGCATCGGAGGCCGCGGCGCTGGCCGCGGGCGCGGCCAGCTAACCTCCGGGGACCAGCTCCGGAGCCTGTAGCTGGCGCGGCGCCGTCTCGACCTGGGCGGGCGCGTCCAGGGCCTCGTCGGACACGCCCAGCTCGGCCAGGCGCCGGGCAGTGACGAGCACCCGCGCCTCCAGCGAGCCGACCGCCCTGTTGTACGCGGTGACCGCCGTGCCGAGCGCCCCGCCCAACTTGCCCACGTGGTCGCCCATGGTGGCCAGCCGGGCGTAGAGGTCGCGGGCGAGCGTGTGGACGACGAGCGCGTTGCGGGTCAACGCCTCCTGCCGCCACGAGTAGGCCACCGTGCGGAGCAGCGCCACCAGCGTGGCCGGCGTCGCGAGCACGATGTCCTTGCGGAACGCGTGTTCGAGCAGCGTCGGGTCGCGCTGCAGCGCGGCGTCGAGGAACGGGTCGGCCGGCACGAACAGCACCACGAACTCGGGGGCGAGCGGGAACCCGCGCCAGTATGCCTTCGCGCTGAGACCGTCCACGTGGGACCGCAGCGCCCGGGCGTGCGCATCGAGCCGCTCGGCCCGGGCGCGGTCGTCGCGCGCCTCCATCGCCGCGAGGTATGCCTCGAACGGCGCCTTGGCATCGACCACGACCGACCGTCCACCGTGGAGCTTTACGACGAGGTCGGGCCGGATGACGCCGGCATCGGTGCTGCTGGTCTCCTGGGTCACGAAGTCGCAGTGCTCGAGCATGCCCGCGGCCTCGACGATCCGGCGCAGCTGGTGCTCGCCCCACCGGCCGCGGACCTGCGGCGCGCGCAGCGCGGCGACCAGCTGGCCGGTCTCGGTGCGCAGTGCGGCCGACGTCTCGTGTGCCGCGCGGACCTCGGTGCGCAGCTCGGCATAGGCATCCACCCGCTCCCGCTCCAGCTCGGCGACGCGCCACTCGTAGCGCCTGAGGGACTCGTGCAGCGGGGCCACCGCACGCGCGACGGCCTCCTGGGACTGCACGGCCGTCTCGAACGAGAGCGCCCGCAGCGACTGGGTGAGACGCTGCTCACCCTCCCGGGTCGCCTGCAACGTCGCCGCCAGGCGGGCCACCTGCGCGGCCGCCGGTGCACGTGCGGCGAGCCAGCCGATCGCGGCACCGGCGACCAGGCACACCACCACCACAGCCAGGCTCGACATCCCCACATCGACAGGATGCCGGATTGGTACGACAAGCTACCGTCGTACGCATGACGTGGGTCGTTCTGCTCGTGTTGGTGGTGCTGATCGTCGCGGCCGGTGGCTACCTGCAGCGGCTGACCAAGGCGCGGCAGGCCCGCGCGCTCGCGGATGCGCGGGAGGAGGCCCAGCGGTGGTACGAGCGGCTGGGCGGCCAGGTGATGAATCTCTCCGGCGACGACCACGCGGTGCGCCAGGCGCTGGTCGACGCGAGCGAGCGGTACAACGCGGCCGGCGCGCAGCTGGACCGGGCGACGACCGTGCGGCAGTTCGAGCTGGCCCGGGAGACCGCGCTGGAGGGTCTGGCGTACGCGCGGGCGGCCCGGGTCGCGCTCGGCCTCGATCCCGGCCCCGAGCTGCCGGCGCTCGCCGGCCAGCGGGCCGCCGGCGCGCTCACCAAGGAGCGCGAGGTCGATGTCGAGGGGCACTCGTACCGCGCGGGGCCGAACCCGGGCAACGCGACGCCGTACTACTACCCCGGCGGCACGGTGCAGGGCCGGCCGGTTCCGGCCGGGTGGTACTCCGAGCCGTGGTGGAAGACGGCGCTCGTCGCCGGTGCCTGGGGCCTGGGCTCGATGATGGTCTTCAACGCGCTGTTCTCGCCCGGGTGGGGTGACAGCGGGTACAACGCCGGCTACGAACAGGGCCTCGAGTACGCCGACCAGCACGGTTGGGATCCCGGCAGCGACGGCGGCGACAACGCGGGCGACGGCGGTGGCGCCGACGGTGGTGGCGCCGACGGCGGCGACTACGGCGGCGACTACGGCGGCGGCGACTACGCCGCCGACTTCGGCGGCGGCGACTTCGGCGGCGGTGACTTCGGCGGCGGTGACTTCTAGGACACCCCGGCTCCCAGGACTCAGAACGCGCAGGCGATCACGAGCTGTGCGCTCCGGTCGGGACGCAGGTCGAGCTGCCCGATGCGACCGGCCGAACGCAGATCCCCACCGGCGAGCGCCAGCCGCGACAGCACATCGGCCGGCCCGAGCACCTCGGCGCGCGGCACCTCGGTCTTGATGGACAGCCGCCGGTCCGACTTCGCCCTCCGGATCTGGGACAACGCGGTGCCCACGAGGTCCAACAGGGCCGGGTCACCGTCGGCGGGAAGCTCCGCCACGGTCGGCCACGCCGCCCGGTGCACCGAGCCGTCCTGCCACCACGACCACACCTCCTCGGTGACGTACGGCAGGACCGGTGCGAACAGCCGCAACTGCACCGAGAGGGCCGTCGCCAGCGCGGCCCGGGCAGACTCGCCGCCCGCGTAGGCGCGCTCCTTCACCAGCTCGATGTAGTCGTCGCAGAACGTCCAGAAGAAGCTCTCGGTCACGGTGAGCGCAGCGGTGTGGTCGTACCCCTCGAACGCCGTGGTGGCCGATCCGACCACAGTAGACAGTGCCGTGAGCATGCCGCGGTCGAGCGGTTCGACGACCGGATCGGGCCCACCGCTGCCCAGCGGGCCGCCGCCCTCGGCGGCGCCCATGCCCAGCACGAACCGGGACGCGTTCAGCAGCTTGGTCGCCAGCCGGCGGCCGACCTTCATCTGCTGCTCGTCGAACGCGACATCGGTGCCGGGCCGTCCGGACGCGGCCCAGTGCCGCACCGCGTCCGACCCGTGCCGCACGAGCAGGTCGCTCGGCGT
>JAEHDK010000152.1 GCA_016880465.1 Micromonosporaceae bacterium | reverse complement strand
TGCGGCGCTGCGGCGCGGGTTACCCTGACCGCGGCGGCCGGGTCCGGCCGGGCACCCAGCGAGGGGTGGACAGGCAAGTAGTTACTTGCCTATTCTCGTGCGGTGGGCGATGTCTTCAAGGCCCTAGCCGACCCGACGCGCCGAAAGATCCTCGACGAGCTGACCGAACGCGACGGACAGACACTGTTCGAGATCTGCTCGCGGCTAGCCATGAAGCATCAACTCGCCTCGTCGCGACAGGCGATCTCCCAACACCTGGACGTACTGGAAGCCGCGGGCCTCGTCGTCGTCCACCGGGAGGGCCGCTACAAGTTCCACCACCTCGACCGCAGCCCGCTGGAGCGGATCGCCGACCGCTGGCTCCGGCACGGCAAGGAGGACCAATGAGAATCAACATCACCAGCGTCTTCGTCGATGACCAGGACAAGGCCCTGCGGTTCTACACCGAGGTGCTGGGCTTCGTGAAGAAGACCGAGATCCCGCTCGGCGAGGCCGCGTGGCTGACCGTGGCCTCGGCCGACGACCCGGACGGCACCGAGCTGCTGCTCGAACCTGACGGACACCCGGCCGTCAAGCCCTTCAAGGATGCGCTCGCCAGCGACGGGATCCCCTACACGTCGTTCGCCGTGGACAACGTGCAGGAGGAGTTCGTCCGGCTGCGCCAACTCGGGGTGCACTTCACCCAGGAGCCGATGGCGACAGGGCCGGTGACCACCGCGGTGTTCGACGACACCTGCGGCAACCTGATCCAGATAGCCGCCCCGACGTAGCGGTGCCGGCGGCATCTGAGCCCACACCCGACAGAGCCGGCCGACGGATGCAACCGCCAGCCGGTCAGGGGCGTGACTGCCGGTAAAGGAGGTGTGCCAGGTGGCGGACACGGAGACGTTCGACGCGTTCTACCGCGACACCCGTCAGCGGCTTTTCGACTGTCTGGTGGGCCTCACCGGCAATCGCGCCGACGCCCAGGAGGTCGTGCACGAGGCATTCGCGCGGGCGTGGCAGCGGTGGGACGTGGTGGGCGCCTACGCCGACCCGGAAGCGTGGGTCCGCACGGTGGCCCGACGCGTGGCGGTGAGCCGGTGGCGGCGGGCGCGCTCGGCGCGCGCGGCGCATCGGCGGGTGGGGGCCGCACTGCCGGTGTCTGGTCCCGACGTGGAGTTGATCACGTTGGTGGCCGCGCTCGGCAAGCTGCCGATGAAACAGCGCGAGGTGCTCGTTCTATACCATTTAGTCGATTTGCCCCTCGCACAGGTCGCCCGGGAGATCGGTGTTCCCGAGGGGACGGTAAAGGCCCGTTTGGCGCGCGGCCGCCGTTCTCTGGCCGCGCTGCTGGCAGCGGATCTGTCGGAGGAGAGCCATGTCTGATGCGATTGAGGCGGCCATCCGCGGACTCCGCGGGCAGGAGCCGCCCGGCGGGTTCGCCCCCGCCGACGCGGTGCGCCGCCGCGGGACCCGCCGGGCGTACCGGCAGTTCGTCGCCGTGGGCGTCGCGGTGTTCGTCGTCGCCGGCGGCACTGCGGCCTTCGTCGCGCAGGAGACGGGCCAACGCACCGCGCATCCGGCCGGATCGGCGGCGCCTTCGGTCCCGCCGGCCACCACGCCGTCGGTGTCCGCTCCGGCGCGGACGACGCCGCCCGTCGGGGTCACCCCGGCGATGTTCCTTACCGCCGCCGACCTGGGGCCGGGCAACTGGGTGATCGGCCAGAGCGGCGACGTGCGCGCCGAGTTCTGGCCGTGGCAGGAAATCTGCACGCCGTACCGCCGCGCTGACTATCCATCGTTGGCCCAGCGGGTGCGGATGGACTGGCGCGACATGGCGCGGACGGACCTCGACGGACCGACTCGGTTCCAGACCGTCGAGCAGTACCAGCCGGGCGTCGGGCCGGGAAACCTCGACGACGTACGCGACCGCCTGCGGGAGTGCGCCGGTCTGCAGAGCCCTACCGACGGCGGCCTGCCCCTGCGGTGGACCGTGGTGGCCAGCGGCTTCGCCGGCGACGATGCGGTGCTTGCCAAGAAGGAAGTGTTCCAGGACGGTGGTCCCACCAAGGTCTACTACACCGTCGCCGTCCGGGTAGGCGACCTCGTGAGCACGGTCCTGCTGCTTGATGCCGGCGCGAGCGAAAGCACCGCCCGGGACCTCGCCACCAGGGTCGCCGCCCGCTTGGGCTAGCTCCGAGTCGGACCGGCCCGGGTCGGGCCGGTCCAGCGCGGGTTCAGTCGAAGCGTTCGGGGGCGCATCGGGATGCGACCGCTGCCCTCGGCCGGCACGATTCGTACCAACCCGCTACGTATCATCTTGATCGGGATTATCGTACTTTGCGTGAGTGCTTGGCGTATGACCGTTGCGCTGGCGAGCGCCGTCCTCGCCACACCTGCGGCTGCGGTCGGGCAGCCGCCGCCGGCGCCGACACCGCCGCGGTACGTGGCGTGTCCGGGCGCGAAGCCTCCGGTGGCCTTGCCCGGCAGGCCCTTTCCGTCGCCCGCTGATGCGGCGGTCGGCGGACCGGCGCTTGCGACCGCGGGCTTGACCGCCCCCCCGGATACGCCGCCGCCACCAACCGTGTCCGCCGCGTCGTGGCTCGTGGCGGACCTAGGCAGCGGTGCGGTGCTCGGCGGGTGCGGCCCACACGAGTACCGGACCCCGGCCAGCGTGCAGAAGCTCTTGCTGGCGGCCACCATGATGCCCCGCCTCGACCCGGCCCGGATCGTCGAGGTGACGTCATCCGACATGGACTTCGAGCCGGGCAGCTCCGCCGTGGGCCTGGTGGCGGGTGGCCAGTACCCGGTCGCGATCCTGTGGCTGGGGCTGCTGCTCAACTCGGGGAACGACACGGCCAACGTGCTGGCGCGCCTCGGCGGCGGCGCGGCCGGTATGCAGGGCGGCGTCGAGGCGATGAACGCCGAAGCACGCCGGCTCGGTGCGTACCAGACTCATGCCGCCACCCCATCCGGCCTCGACGGCCCCGGCCAGTTCACCAGCGCGTACGACCTGGCGCTCATCGCGCGGGTCTGCTACGCCCGCGAGGACTTCCGCCGGTACACGGCAACCCGGACGGCCGACATACCGGCGCAGCCGGGGTACCGGGGCTTCCAGATCTCCAACGACAACCGGCTGCTGGACCGCTATCCGGGGATGCTGGGCGGGAAGACCGGCTTCACCGACCTCGCCCGGCAGACGTACGTCGGCGTGGCCGAACGCAATGGCCGGCGGCTCGTGGTGACGCTGCTCAGCGCGGTAGGTGGGAGCTTGACGGAAGCCAGTGCCCTGCTCGACTGGGGCTTCGACCTACCCACCGACGCGGCGGTCGGCCGTCTGGTGACCCCCGAGGAGCTGTCGTCGACGCCCAGCGTGGCAGCGGCCGTGGCCGCGGCCGCACCCGGTCCCCGCGCCACCGGTCGCGCGGGCACGGTGTGGTCGGTGGCTGTGACCAGCGCCGCCCTGGCCACGGCCGCCATCCTGGTGCTGCTGTTCATCAGGGCCGCAGGGCGACTGGCGACCGCTGCGCCGGAACCCGGCAAGGGCGATGCACCGCCGCGTCCCACCGACCCGGCGACCCCGGCGTCGGACGGAAGTCCGCACGTGTGATGCGGAAACCGGCGTCGACGGTGATCGATCCACTTGCGTCTTCGGCCGGGTCGGGATAGGTAAGAACCTATCCGACCTGGGGAGGCGCTATGAGACTACGTCGCCGTACCGCACTCGGCGCACTGCTGCCCACCTTGCTCGCGACCGCGTTGGCGGCGCCCGCACCGGCCGCTCCCGCGGGCGCAGCGACCGTCGCGCCGCACGTACCGACCGTGGTCGGCTTCGGCGGTGCCGTCGCGACCGTGGACCCGGACGCCACGCACGTCGGTCTCGACGTACTGCGCCACGGCGGCAACGCGGTCGACGCAGCGATCGCCGCCGCGGCCACGCTGGGGGTCACCGAACCGTTCTCGTCCGGCATCGGGGGCGGCGGCTTCCTCGTCTTCTACGACGCCCGATCCGGCCGCGTCCGTACGATCGACGGCCGCGAGGCGGCCCCGGTGACCATGCAGCAGAACGCGTTCGTCAACCCGGACACCGGGTTGCCGTTCGACTTCCAGGAGGCCCGGGTCAGCGGGATCTCGGCCGGCGTACCCGGATCGCTCGCCACCTGGGACGCGGCGCTGCGGCACTGGGGGACGACCTCGTTGAAGCAGGCGCTGCAGCCGGCGAGCCGGATCGCCCGGCGCGGGTTCGTGGTCGACCAGACGTTCCGCACGCAGATCAGTGACAACACCAACGCGTTCGGGCGGTTCTCCTCGACGAGCGCACTGTACCTGCCGGGCGGGCAGCCGCCCGCGGTCGGCTCGCGATGGCGCAACCCCGACCTCGCCGCCACGTACGACCTGATCGGCCGCGAGGGCATCGGCGTGTTCTACCGCGGTGCGGTTGCCCGGGACATCGTGCAGACCGTCACCGACCCGCCGCTCGCGGCCCAGCCGATCGGTAGCTGGCCGTTCCCGGTCCGGCCCGGCACGATGGCGCGGTCGGACCTGTCGGACTACGAGGTACGGTTCCCGGCGCCGACCCGGGTGAGCTACCAGGGGCTCGACGTGTACGGCATGGCGACGCCGTCCAGCGGCGGGCAGGCGGTCGGCGAGGCGCTGAACATCCTCGGGCAGTTCGACCTCGGCGCCATGTCGCGTACCGAGGTGCTGCACCGCTACCTCGAGGCCAGCGCGCTCGCCTTCGCCGACCGCAACCGGTACGTCGGCGACGGCACATCCCGCGCGCTGCTCGACGAGATTCTCACCGACGGCTTCGCCGGCGAGCGTGCCTGCCAGATCGATCCGGCGCACGCGCTCGGCAAGCCGGTCGCGCCGGGCGTGCCGGACGGCTCGTACGGCGGGTGCGCCAGCGCGTCGGCCGGCGCACCGGAGACGGCCGGGCAGTCGACCACGAACCTGACGGTCGCCGACCGCTGGGGCAACGTCGTCGAGTACACGTTGACGATCGAGCAGATCGGCGGCAACGCGATGGTGGTGCCCGGTCACGGGTTCCTGCTCAACAACGAGCTGACCGACTTCAACGTCTCCCCGACGCAGGGTTCCGCACCGGACCCGAACCTGCCCGGACCCGGCAAGCGGCCGCGCAGCTCGATGGCGCCGACGATCGTGCTGGCTGACGGTCGTCCCTTCCTGGCGCTCGGCTCCCCGGGCGGCTCGACGATCATCACGACGGTCCTGCAGATCCTGCTGAACCGGCTGGCATTCGGCCAGTCGCTGCCCGCCGCGCTGGCCGCGCCGCGGGCGACCCAGCGCAACACCGCGGCGGTACCGGCCGAACCGGGCTTCGCCGCCGACCAGGCCGCGCTCGCCGCGCTCGGGCATCTGTTCGCCGCCAATCCCGAGATCGGCGCCGCGACGGCGGTGGAGTTCCTGGACGACGGGCGGATCCTCGCCGCCGCCGAGCCCACCCGGCGCGGCGGTGGTGCGGCCGGGGTGGTCGTCCCGTTCGGCAGCCCGCCGAGCTAGCGAGCGGTCGGCGACGGCCCCGAACCAGGCTTCAGCCGGGAGGTGATCCGCATCCACCCGCGCCGGGTACGGGCATGGGGGCTCGATCCGCGGACGCCGTGCGGCGGTACGGGCCGGACAGTACGATAGGTGCCCGTGCGCGCGGTGTGGTGGACGCGGACCGGCTCCGCCGAGGTGCTGGTGTACGGCGATGCCCCCGACCCGGTGCCCGGCCCTGGGCAGTTGCTCGTCCAGGTCGAGGTCAGCGGCATCTCGTTCATCGAGACCATGGTGCGGTCCGGCCGGCTGCCACGGCCGGGCGTGCAGCCGCCCGCGATTCTCGGTAACGCGGTCGGCGGTACGGTCGCCGCGACCGGCGACGACGTGGACCAGGCATGGCTCGGGCGCCGGGTCGTATCGGGCACGGGTGGCTCGGGCGGGTACGCCGAGCTCGCGCTCGCCGCCGTCGCCGACGCGGTCGACGTACCCCCGTCGCTGGACCTGCCGACCGCGGTGGCGCTGCTGGCGGACGGCCGGACCGCGCTCGGCCTGTTCCGGCGCGCGGATCCACGCCATGGCGAGACCGTACTCGTCGAGGCGGCCGCGGGCGGGCTCGGCAGCGTGCTGGTCCAGCTCGCCGTCGCGGCCGGCGCGCGGGTGATAGGCGCCGTGTCGGGCGTACGCAAGATGGCGGTCGCCCGGGACCTCGGCGCGCAGCTCGTGCTCGACTACACCGCACCGGAC